>DASWUI010000611.1:0-4216 GCA_036401715.1 Ramlibacter sp.
CATCAGCGCATTGCCGGCCAGCCAGCCGCGATGGAGCTCATCGGCGCCGGAGGAGTTCAGCGCCATCAGTTCGGCGCGCAAGGCCTCGGCGAAGGGGGCGCTGGCGTGGGCGAGCACGTCCACGCGACCGGAGGAGAAGTCGGCGACGACGCCGTCCACCCCGTCCATGGAGGTGCCCGACATCAGGCCGATGAAGAGGTCCGACATGGGGGCATCGTAGCGCGTGGAGCACGCTTCCCATGTCATCGCGGGCGTGACCATGCCCCGGCCGCACGCGGGCGGCCGTGGATTGCGGGTCAAGCCCGCAATGACATGGATGGGGCGGCGTCGTCCAGGATGGCAGGTCGAGCCCGCCATGCCATGGACGTGGCGATCAGCGCGCCGATGCCACCAGGTTCGCCGAGGCGGCCACCGCGAGTTGCGTGCGCATCGACTGCGCCACCCTGGTGAACTGCGGGCGCGCCTGCGCCGACAGCTCGGCCGCCGGTGCCTGGCGGCGCGCGACTTCCATCGGGTCGCGCTGCACGCCGTTCTCCTTGAACTCGAAGTGCAGGTGCGGGCCGGTCGCCCAGCCGGTGGCGCCGACCGCGCCGATGCGCTCGCCGCGCTCCACGCGCTGGCCCTTGCGCACGTCGATGCGGCTCAGGTGCGCGTACAGCGTGCTGGCGCCCTTGCCGTGGTCGATCTCGACCACGTTGCCGTAGCCGTTCATGATGCCGGCGAAGTCGACCTGCCCGTCGCCGATGCTGCGCACGGGGGCGCCGGTGGGCGCGCCGTAGTCCACGCCCTTGTGGGCGCGCCACGAGTTGTGGATCGGGTGCAGCCGCATCTTGAAGCCGCTGGTGATGCGCGACACCTCCATCGGCGAGGCGAGGAAGGCGCGCTGCAGGCTCTGTCCCTGGAAGTCGTAGTAGCCGCCGCGCTGGCCCGGCTCCTGGAACCACAGGGCTTCCAGCGTGCGGCCGCCGTTGACGAACTGCGCCGACACGACCCGGCCGGTGCGCAGGGGCTCGCCGTCCGCCTCCAGCGTCTCGTACACCACCGCGAAGCGGTCGCCCGCGCGCAGGTTGCGGTGGAAATCGATGTCGCCCGAGAACACGTCGACCAGCTGCGTGGTCACCGCGTCCGGGATGCCGGCTTCGTCCACGGCCGCGAACAGCGAGCTGCGGATCGTGCCGCTGCCGATGCGCAGCGAGGCCACCAGCGGCGCGGTCTCGATCCGGCTGGCGAACTGGCCTTGCGCATTGCGTTCCACCACCAGGCGGCGGAAGCTGGCCTCGTCGGCGGCCCAGCGCACGGACAGGCGCAGCAGGTTGCGGCCGTCGGTGGCTTCGGCGGTCACCTGGCGGCCGCGGGCGCCCAGCACCTGGGTGCGGGCCAGCGCGTCCTGGCGCAGGAAGGCGGCGGCGGCCGGATCGTTCACGCCCAGGCGGGCCAGCAGCGTTTCGGCGGTGTCCGAGGAGCGCACGGCTTCGGCGGTGAACAGGCTGAAGTCGTGTGCGTCCAGCGCCTCGCTCTGTTCGGCCAGGGGCAGGGGCTGCACGTTCTCCAGGATCTGGCGCACGGGCAGCAGCGAGGGGTCGGGGCCGAGGGAGGCGACGGCGAAGGCGCCGCCGCCGGCGGTCAGCAGCATCGCCGCGACCGCGGCCGTGACCTGGCGGGGGTGGTGTTCCAGCACATGCGCTGCGCGGGACACGAATCTCTCCCCGAGGGCCATCCAAGTTTGCTTCACTAATTGTCCTTTTCGCCTGGGGGTGTAGGAGCGGCTCCTACAGCCCCGTCAGGTGGGTTCCGTCGCAAGGGCGCGGTGCGCGCCTATGGCGGGAAACTGCCGCCACTAGAATCGGCAGCCACAAAACGAGCCGCAGTATAGCCAGCTGAGCGGGCGCTCCCTTCGTAAAACCCCTTATGAATCAAGACGTTGTTACAAAATACCCCGTGACCGACCGGGTGCGGGAAGCGCTGGCGGTGAGCCTGCGGGGGGCGGAGGAGCTGATCCCGCAGGAGGACTGGGTGCAGAAGCTGGCCCGGTCCGAAGCCACCGGCGTGCCCTTGCGCATCAAGCTCGGCCTCGATCCCACCGCACCCGACATCCACGTCGGGCACACGGTGGTCCTGAACAAGCTGCGCCAGTTGCAAGACCTGGGCCACCAGGTGATCTTCCTGATCGGCGACTTCACTTCCATGATCGGCGACCCCTCCGGGCGCAACACGACCCGGCCGCCGCTGACGGCCGAACAGATCAAGCGGAATGCGGAGACCTACCGCGCGCAGGCGGACAAGATCCTCGACCCGGCGCGCACCGAGCTTCGCTACAACAGCGAGTGGAGCGACCCCCTGGGCGCGCGCGGGATGATCCAGCTGGCGGCGAAGTACACGGTGGCGCGGATGATGGAGCGCAACGACTTCCATGACCGCTTCAAGGCCGGCACCCCGATCAGCATCCACGAGTTCCTCTACCCGCTGATGCAGGGCTACGACTCGGTGGCGCTGAAAAGCGACCTGGAACTCGGGGGCACGGACCAGAAGTTCAACCTGCTCATGGGCCGGCACCTGCAGGCGGAGTACGGCCAGGAGCCGCAGTGCATCCTGACCATGCCGCTGCTGGAGGGACTGGACGGCGTCGAGAAGATGTCCAAGAGCAAGAACAACTACATCGGCGTTACCGAAGATGGGAACACCATGTTCGCCAAGGTGATGTCGATCTCGGACACGCTGATGTGGCGCTGGTACACGCTGCTGAGCTTCCGCCACGCCGACGAGATCGCCAGGCTGAAGAAGGAAGTGGAAGGCGGCCGCAACCCGCGCGACGCCAAGGTGATGCTGGCCAAGGAGATCACCGCGCGCTTCCACGACGCCGCCGTCGCCGACGCCGCGGAGCAGGACTTCGTCAACCGCAGCAAGGGCGGCGTGCCGGACGACATCCCGGAGGTGGCGCTGGCGGGTGCGCCCCTGGGCATCGCGCAATTGCTGAAGCAGGCGGGCCTGGCCCCCTCCACCAGCGAGGCCAACCGCCTCGTGGACGGCGGCGGTGTCCGCGTGGATTCCGCGACCGTGAGCGACAAGGGCCTGAAACTGCCCGCCGGGACCTACGTGGTGCAGGTGGGCAAGCGCAAGTTCGCGAAGGTGACGCTCGCCTGATCCGTCATCCCCGCGCAGGCGGGGACCCGAGGCGTTGAATCAAAAGCGGTCACGCGCGGCCGCTTTCCCATCGCCCAGGCGATGGAGGTCTCCGGCGCCCGCACCAAGCGGGAAGTCGTGGACCGGGCCCTGCGCGAAATGGTGGCGCGCGCCCGGCGGCCGCGCTTGCGCGACATCTGGGGCCGGGCCGCCGACGAAACCTACTGGCCGGATGACGCCCCCAAGACCGAGCCCGGGGAAGCGCCGGGGACGTACCGGGTGGAACAGCCCCTGGCCGGCTACAGGCTGGCGCCTCCCTCGGCCGCTCCCAGGACGGGGAAGACGGCAAAAGCGCCCCGCGGGAAGAAGGGATGCCGCTGCTGGATTCCACCGTCTGGATCGACATTCACCGCGCGCGGGCGACGCCGGCCACGCTGTTCGTGGAGGGCCGCGAGGACCACGCGCAACGACCGCGATTTCCTGGCGCTGGCGCAGGTGGAACCGGCGCTGATGATCTATCCGGGTCGTTCGCACTGAGCGCTTCGCGCAGCGCCCGGATTCGCCTGCGGGCTCACCGCGTCCGCCCCGCTTCCAGCATCTTCACCATCTCCGCATACCCGCGCGACTTCGCCAGCTGCAGCGGCGTGCGTCCTTCGCGGTCGGCCAGCTGCAGGTTCGCACCCGCGTCGACCAGCGCCTTCAGCGTCGCCTGGTGGCGCGGCCCGCCGTCGCCCAGCACCACGGCCTCGATCGCCGCCGTCCAGTGCAGGTTGTTCACGTGGTCCAGCGGCGCGCCGGCGGCGATCAGCTGCTTCACCACCCCGGCGTGCCCGAGGTGGGCCGCCGCGATCAGCGCCGTGCCGTCGTAGCGGCTCGTCACCTGTTTCGCGCTGGCGCCCAGCGACAGCAGCAGCCGCAGCGTCTCCTCGTCGTTCGCGACCGAGGCGATGGTGATCGCGTCGTAGCGGTCGTTCTCCAGCAGGTTCAGCTTGGCGCCGGCTTTCGCCAGGGCCTGCACCGCGGCCCGCTGCTTCGCGAAGGTGGCGACGTGCAGCGGCGTGCGGCCGTGCCCGTCGCGGGCGTTGAGGTCGGCGCC
>DASWUI010000612.1:0-5268 GCA_036401715.1 Ramlibacter sp.
GCCGCGGCGCGCCGGGTCAGCACCACGATGCGGCGGATCAGGCCGACCTCGACCACCAGCCAGGCCAGCACGATCGCCACCAGCATGGCCGCGACGTACCAGGACATGCGCGTGGCGATCACGCTCAAGCCGCGGTCGATGCCGCGCGCGTCGCCGGTGAGCCGCACTTCGTAGGGCCCCAGCGGCGTGGTGATGGTCTCGCGCGCCGACACCGCCGGCAGGCGCGCCGTCACCGGCAGCCGGTCGATCAGGCGCAGGATCGCGGGCGAGCTGCGGGCGGCGCCGTCGTCAGTGGCCTTCAGCACCGCCACCGGCTCCGGGTGCGCCGTGCCGCGGGTGATGGTCAGCACCTCGCCGGGCTGCAGCGTGCGCTGCAGGTCCTGCAGCGACGCGGGCGCGACGGCGCCGGCCGCATTGCTGTCGAACAGCGGCGCGCCGCCGCCGGGCCCCAGCATCTGTACCTGCACGCGGATGCGGTCCAGGTCCGCCGGCGGCCACTGCGGCCGGTGCGCGACGAGCGCCTCGCGGAAGGCTTCCACCGGCAGCCGCATCGCATAGGACACGCGCCGCGGGCACTCGGGCGGCTCGCCGCCGCCCGCGCAGACGGCGCTTTGCCACACCCAGCCGCGGAAGTCGCCCACCGGCCGGCTGTTCTCGCCGATGCTGCCGTCGTGGTTGCTGGTGAAGGCGGCCAGGCGGCCGCGCACCAGCGGCTCGCCGCGCAGGGACAGGCGCTCGAACAGGGCCACCCAGGTGCGCAGCTCGCCGCGCATCTCCAGCCGGATGCGCGCGTGGTGCGCGGACTGCAGGTCCAGCTCGCGGTCGTGCCGGCCGGCGAGCTCGCCGGCCGCGAAGGCGCCCACCAGGTAGAGGAAGCCGCCGGTGTAGCCGTTGCTGCCGACCGCCACGCACAGCGCGCTGTCGTCGGGATAGGTGACGGAGCAGCCGGCGACATCCGCCGCCTGCAGCGCCTTGCCGGGATCGTCGATGTCCAGCGAGGGATAGGGCAGCACCAGCGGGCGCAGCGGGATCAGCGCGCCGGTGGCGCCGGCATTCATCAGGGCGAGCTGGCCCGCCGGCTGCCGCAGGCGCGTCAGCACGTCGGCCTGCGTGCGGCGGAAACCCTGCTGGTAGTTGCGGTAGCTGCGCTCCTTCTCGTCCTGCAGCAACACCACGGCCAGCGCCAGCGTCGCCAGCGCCAGCAGCAGGAACACCAGCCGGATCAGGATCCGGCGGCGGAAGGACGCCAGCCCGAGGCGCGGCCCGTCCCGCGCGAGCCCGGGCAGCGCCAGCCCGGGCAGCTTCATGCGCGCGTCTTCCGCGGCGCGGGCTCGACCCAGCGGAAGCCGCGCATGGGCACGTTCTCGATGCCCTCGAAGGAGGGGTCCACCTCGCGGAAGGCATCGCGGATGGTGCTGACGTGCTTGCGCACGTTGTCGCGGTTGCGGCCGCTCTTGACCACGTCGAACAGCTCCTCGTAGGAGACCACTTCGCCGCGCCGCTGGTAGAGCGTGGCCAGGATGCGCTGCGCGGTCAGCGGCAGGTTGATGCGCTGGCCGCGCCAGGTGGGCGTGCGCTGCCACAGCGGGTCGAGCGCGAGTTCGGCGGCGGGCGGCTGCGGCTCCTGCTGGCCGGCGCGCCGTTCGCGGGCGACGCGCAGGATCTCCAGGAAGGTCTCGATGAAGTCCGCTTCCTCGAAGGTGGTCTTCTGCAGGTAGTCCCAGGCGTCCAGCGCCTTCATGATGCTGCGGTAGATGGCCGCCGGCATCGCCGACACGACCAGCACCGGCACGCCGGCGCGCCGCTTGTTGATGGCGTTGATCAGCGCCACGCCCGCGTGGCGCTCGTGGCCCAGCTCGATGTCCAGCAGCACCACGTCATAGGGTTCGCGCGCCAGGGCGGCCTCGGCCGAATCGCGGTCGAACCACTGGTCGACCTCGATGCCGGGACGGGCCGCGCGGATCCAGCCGGCCAGCTGGTTGCTGGTGGGCAGGTCGTCCTCGATGACGGCGACGCGGGTCATGCGGGGATTATGGAATGCCGCGTGCGCGCGGGCCCGGAAGGTTTCTTCCGGGGCGTGAACGAAGCCGCCCCGCGGGCGCGTTGTTCCTTCGCGGCCCGCTCCGAAGAATGGCCTGCATCGTCAACCCAAGGAGAAGCACGATGACAAGCCGCAACACCACCGCCCGCGCCCTGGCCCGCTTCGCCCTGGTCGCCGCCGCCGCGATCGCCGCCGCCTCGCTGTGGGCGGGCAGCCGTCCCGAACAGGGCCTGCTGCTGGACGCGCAGACCTGGGAGGAGGAAGTGCAGACCGCCAGCACCGGGCCCTGGCCGGCGGAGGGCTGGTACCGGCTGGAGCCGCGCGAGCGCGGGATCGACGTGAGCCCGGTGCGGCCCGGCGAAGCGGGCGAGGTGCCGGCCAACGCCCTGTTCTTCCGCCTGCGCGGCACGGCGCTCAAGACCGGCCTGCGCGCGAGCTACCGCCACATGGAAGTGCTGGCACAGCCCCGCCTGGGCCGCGACCACGAGCTGAGCCTGGGACGCACGCGCTTCAGCATCCGCGTGGAAGAGACGCCGGTGGGCATCGAGTACGCCATCGGCTACGGCGGCCAGACCTACACCTACGTGCTGGCCCCGGTGGGCGCCAGCACCAGCGTGGTCGACGTCGCCGACCTGGACGGCGACAGCCGGCCCGACTTCCTGGTGGAGGTCGAGGACAACACCACCTACCTGCTGCTGTCCACGCAGGCCAGGCCGGGCATGAACCTGCCGACGGCGGAACTGCCGGCGCACGGCTGCTGAAGGGCCGGGAAGCAAGCAGGAGAAGGACATGCTGGCCCGCCTGAATTCCATCGTCCGCGCGATCCGCATCGGCATCGCGCGCAAGCTGCGCCGCCCGGCGCTGGGCGAACTGCTGTACGCCGAGGGCGTGTTCGGCCGCGTGCTGCAGGCGCGGCGCGCGATCGGCGCCGCCGCCCTGTTGGGCGCCGCGGGGTGGGTGCTGCTGTCGCACCCCGCCGTGTCCACCGCGGGCTCGGGTCAGATCGGCGTGCGCGGCAACGCGCTGATAGCCGACTTCGTGCAGTGGCGCGAGAATCCACAAGATCCCGGCCGACAGGCTCTCCGACAAAGGTGCAGGTGATCATCGGGCGCCCGGCGCGCCGCTCCACTCCAAGGTCAAGCCGACGACGATGAGTCTTGCCCATGCATCCAGGCTCCTGCCGGCAATGGCGGCCGCGACGCTCCTGCTGGCCGGCTGCGCCAGCCTCGAACCTCTCGATCATCCGCGGGAATGGAAGTCCAGCCCCGGCACGGTCCTGCCGAACGGCTGTCCCGACGTGTCGGGGACCTATGCCCTCCGCGCGACGGGCGCCTTCCCGGCCACTGAGGCGGCTTCTCCGGCTTTGGACGAGGTACTCGGTCCCCGCGCGCTTCGGGACGCGCAGGAGCGAGAGCGCACCTGGCCGGCATCGGCGGGCGCCACCAGCGCAACGTTCACCGCAAGCGGAGACTGGCTGTATGTGCGTTTCCACGGCGCCCAGGGTGAAAGCTCCCTGAAGTTCAAGCGGAAGAACTGGTGGGGCGGTGCCACGGCGGGATCCGACGCCATGTACCAGTGCCTGGAACTCGAACTGGGGCCGGCGCTGGGATTCGACGGGCCTCGCACCCCCATCTCGGCCGTACCGTTGCTGTACGCCAAGGGCGACGAAGCCTTCGTGTTCCTGTCCAAGGCACGGGATGGTTCCCTGATCGTCAACTACCGGATCGACCGGGTTTTCATCACAGGCGGCTTGATCGGGAGCCACGCTCGCTGGGTGGGCAGCGTTTGGTGGCGCTACCCAGCCCTCTTGCCGAGCCGATGAGTCCGGCGGGGCTTCGCCTCTCCGGGACGAACTCCTGCCCCTAGGGCGCCACCACCGCCGCCCCCGCCTTCCCCCCTCCCGCCTTCGCCCTCTTCACGAACTCCGGCAGGAAGGTCCTGCGGCTCCGGTCCGCGAACACCACCGTCACCTGCGCGCCCGTCGCCTCCTCCACCACGCCGCGCCCGTAGCGCCTGACTTCCACCACATCCCCGCGCGCGAACACCGGCGCGCCGCTGCCTTGCTCCGCTTGCACCGACTCTTCTTCGACTTCCTCGCCCTTGCGCCGCAGCAGGTCCTCCACCACGGCCTCGTGCGCCTTGATGCGCCGGCAGTTGTCGCAGTGCTCGCAGCGCTCCAGCGGGGAGCCGCCCTCCAGGTGCTCCAGCAGCACGCGCCAGCGGCACTGGCCGGTTTGCGCGTAGAACACCATGCGCTCCAGGGCCTCGCGGTCGAGGTCCCGTTTCCTCCCGTAGCCTTCGGTGAGTTCGCGCAGGCGTTCGCCGAACGCGCCTTTCTTCAGCAGGCGCAGCGTGCCGTCGCGTGCCATGGAAACGATCCTGTCCTTGCGCAGCAGGCCCAGCGCCACCTGCAGCTTGGATCTGGGCCGGCCCACCTTGGCCTGCAGGAGCGGCAGCGACCAGGCGTCGCCTTCGGCCGGCTTGTCCTGCAGCGCCTGCACGATCGCGACGGCGTCTTCCTCGCCCGGGTAGCGGCCGGCCATGAAGAACTGCTGGATCGCCTTGTCGCCGCGCAGGAAGAGCAGGGTGCACTTGGCGGTCTCGCCGTCGCGCCCGGCGCGGCCGGCCTCCTGGTAGTACGCCTCCAGCGTCGCCGGCAGCTGGTAGTGCAGCACGAAGCGGATGTCCGCCTTGTCGATGCCCAGCCCGCAGGCGTTGGGGGCCACCATCACCCGGCAGCGGCCGCTCATGACGGCGTCCTGCGCGGCGGCGCGCTCCGCCGCCGGCAGCTTGCCGTGGTAGAGGCCGGCCGACTCGCCCGCATCCTGCAGCGACCGGTACACGGCCTGCGCCGCTTTCACCGTGGCGGTGTAGACCATGCCGCTGCCCTGCGTCGCGCTCACGTGCCTGAGCACCTGCGCGAGCTTCTCGGAGTCGTCGGCCACCGCCACGACGCGCAGGTCCAGGTTGGGACGGTAGGCGCTGGTGTTCACCACGCCGTCCTCCGGGATGCCCAGCTGCTTGCAGATGTCCGCCGCGATCTCGTCGGTCGCCGTCGCGGTCAGCGCCAGCACGATCGGCTTGCCCAGCCGGGGCAGCACGTGCGCGATCTCCAGGAACGCCGGGCGGAAGTCGTGGCCCCAGTGCGAGATGCAATGCGCTTCGTCCACCGCCAGCAGGCTCACCGGATGCGCCTGCAGCATTTCCTGGAAGGCGGGGTCGGCCAG
>DASWUI010000613.1:0-4293 GCA_036401715.1 Ramlibacter sp.
CGCGGTGGTCGGGAACGTGCGCAAGGTGCTCGACAAGGATGCGCCGCACTTCGACGCGAGCCAGGTGGGCGTGACGGCCTCGCGCATGCCGACGCTGCGCAGCGCCCGCAAGATCGACAACCTGACCGTGGAACTCACCACCAGCGAGCCGGACGCCTTCCTGCCGCTGAACCTGACCAACCTGTTCATGGCGAGCCCGGCGCACTGGCAGAAGAAGTTCGACGCCGCCTCCGGTGCGCCGGCCGACAAGGCCAAGGCCGCGTGGAATGCCTTCGCCGCCGACGCCTCCGGCACGGGGCCTTTCAGGATGGCGCGTTTCGTGCCGCGCGAGCGGCTGGAAGTGGTGGCCAACAAGTCCTACTGGGACCCCAAGCGCACGCCGAAGATCGACCGCGTGGTGATGCTGCCCATGCCGGAAGCCAATGCGCGCACGGCGGCGCTGCTGTCGGGGCAGGTGGACTGGATCGAGGCGCCGGCGCCCGACGCCATGGGGCCGATCCAGGCCCGCGGGTTCAAGACCTACTTCAACCAGCAGCCGCACGTGTGGCCCTGGCAGCTGTCCTTCGCCGAAGGCTCGCCCTGGCTGGACAAGCGCGTGCGCCAGGCCGCCAACCTGTGCGTCGACCGCACCGGCATGCTCAAGCTGCTGGGCGGCATGATGGCCGTGCCCAAGGGCACGGTGCCCCCCGGCCACCCGTGGTGGGGCAACCCGAAGTTCGACATCAAGTACGACCCGGATGCGGCGAAGAAGCTGATGTCCGAGGCCGGCTACAGCGCCGCGAAGCCGCTGAAGGTGAAGGTGCAGATCTCCGCCAGCGGCTCGGGCCAGATGCAGCCGCTGCCGATGAACGAGTTCGCGCAGCAGTCGCTCAAGCAGTGCTTCTTCGACGTCCAGTTCGACGTGATCGAGTGGAACACGCTGTTCACCAACTGGCGCAAGGGCGCCAAGGATCCCTCGGCCAACGGCGCCAACGCGATCAACGTCAGCTTCGCGGCCATGGACCCGTTCTTCGCGATGGTGCGCTTCTCCAGCACCAAGGCCTTCCCGCCGGTCAGCAACAACTGGGGCTACTACGGCAACGCGGAGATCGACAAGCTGATCGCCGAGGCGCGCACCTCCTTCGACGACAAGGCGCGCGACGCCGCGCTGGCCCGGCTGCACGCGCGCATCGTGGAGGACGCCGCCTTCGTCTGGATCGCCCACGACGTCGGCCCGCGCGCCATCAGCCCCAAGGTGAAGAACGTCGTGCAGCCGCGCAGCTGGTTCATCGACCTGGCGACCATGACGATGGACTGACGCGGGAGGACGCGCGCGCATGACCGGGTTCCTGCTGCGCCGCCTGCTGTACACGCTCCCCATCATGGTGGGCGTGGCGCTGGTGTGCTTCATGCTCGTGCACCTGGCACCCGGGGACCCCCTGGTGTCGGTGCTGCCGCCCGACGCCTCCGCGGAACTGCAGGAGCGGCTGCGGGAGATGTACGGCTTCAACCGCTCCTACCCGGAGCAGTTCGGCACCTGGGTGTGGCGCGCGCTGCAGGGCGACCTGGGCATGTCCATCGCCTCGGGGCGGCCGGTGGCCGAGGAGGTGATGCGCGCCGTCGGCAACACGCTGCGGCTGGCGGTGCTGGCCACGCTGATCGGCTTCATCCTCGGCAGCCTGTTCGGCTTCGTCGCCGGCTACTTCCGCAACTCCTGGGTGGACAAGGCCGCGTCGCTGACCTCCGTGCTGGGCGTCAGCGTGCCGCACTACTGGCTGGGCATGGTGCTGGTGATCGTGTTCTCGGTGCTCCTGAACTGGATGCCGCCGGGGGGAGCCGGGCCGGGCGGATCCACGCAGTGGGCCTGGGACTGGGAGCACATGCGGCACATGGTGCTGCCGGCGGTGACCATGAGCGTGATCCCCATGGGCATCATCGCCCGCACGGTGCGCGCGCTGGTGGCCGAGATCCTGGCACAGGAGTTCATCGTCGGCCTGCGCGCCAAGGGGCTCACGGACACCGGCATCTTCCTGCACGTGGTGAAGAACGCGGCGCCGACGGCGCTCGCCGTGATGGGCCTGCAGCTCGGCTACCTGCTGGGCGGCTCCATCCTGATCGAGACCGTGTTCTCGTGGCCGGGCACCGGCTTCCTGCTGAACTCCGCCATCTTCCAGCGCGACCTGCCGCTGCTGCAGGGGACCATCCTGGTGCTGGCGATGTTCTTCGTCGTGCTGAACCTGCTGGTGGACGTCGTGCAGACGCTGCTGGACCCGCGCATCGCGCGCGCCTGAGGACCCATCCATGCTGCAAGCCACCGTGGAACCGCCGGTCGAACTCGCGCCGGCCGCCTTCGAGCGCTCGCCCGGCTACTGGCAGACCGTGCTGCGCCGCTTCGTGCGCGACCGCGTCGCGCTCGGCGCGGCCGTCGTCATCCTGCTGCTGCTGGCCATGGCGGCGTTCGCGCCGCTGCTGGCGCCCGCCGACCCGTATGCCTCGTCGATGCTGAGCCGGCTCAAGCCGATCGGCACGGCCGGCTACCCGCTGGGCACCGACGAGCTCGGGCGCGACATGCTGTCGCGCCTGATGGTGGGCGCGCGGCTGTCGCTCTTCATGGGCATCACGCCGGTGGTGTTCGCCTTCGTCCTGGGCTCGCTGGTCGGCATCACCGCGGGCTACGCCGGCGGGCGCACGAACAACGTGATCATGCGCACGGTCGACGTGTTCTATGCCTTCCCCTCGGTGCTGCTGGCGATCGCCCTGTCCGGCGCCCTCGGCGCGGGCATGACGAACTCGCTGATCTCGCTGACCGTCGTCTTCATCCCGCCGATCGCGCGGGTGGCTGAGAGCGTCACGACGCAGATCCGCAACCGCGACTTCGTGGATGCGGCGCGTGCCTCCGGTGCCGGGCCCTTCACCATCGTGCGCGTGCACGTGCTGGGCAACGTGCTGGGGCCGATCTTCGTGTACGCCACCAGCCTGATCGCGGTGTCGATGATCCTGGCCTCGGGCCTGAGCTTCCTCGGCCTGGGCGTGAAGCCGCCGGAGCCGGAATGGGGCCTGATGCTCAACACGCTGCGCACGGCCATCTACGTGCAGCCGTGGATCGCGGCGCTGCCCGGGGCCATGATCTTCATGACCTCGGTCGCCTTCAACCTGCTGGCCGACGGCCTGCGCTCCGCGATGGAGATCAAGGAATGACGCACGTGCACGTGGACGTGGGCGGGCCGGCGCAGCCGCTGCTGGCCGTGAACGGCCTGGTGAAGCACTTCCCCCTGAAGAAGGACGTGCTGGGGCGGGGCGGCGGGGTCGTGCGCGCCGTCGACGGGGTGTCCTTCGAGGTGCGCAAGGGCGAGACGCTGGGCGTGGTGGGCGAGTCCGGCTGCGGCAAGTCCACCACGGCGCGCCTGCTGATGCACCTGATCGACGCCGACCTTGGCGAGATCGTGTTCGACGGCCAGCCGGTGGGCGGCAGCGCGCTGCCGCTCAAGGCGTACCGGCGCCAGGCCCAGATGGTGTTCCAGGACAGCTACGCGTCGCTGAACCCGCGCCTGACGATGGAGGACTCCATCGCCTTCGCGCCGCAGGTGCACGGCGTGCCGCGCCGGGAGGCGGTGGCCCGGGCGCGCGACCTGCTGGCCCGCGTCGGCCTGGAGCCGCGCCGGTTCGCGGAGCGCTACCCCCACGAGCTCTCCGGCGGGCAGCGCCAGCGCGTGAACATCGCGCGCGCGCTCGCCCTGCAGCCGCGGCTGGTGATCCTGGACGAGGCCGTCTCGGCGCTCGACAAGTCGGTGGAGGCGCAGGTGCTCAACCTGCTGCTGGACCTGAAACAGGAGTTCGGCCTGACCTACGTCTTCATCAGCCACGACCTGAACGTGGTGCGCTACATGAGCGACCGCGTGATGGTGATGTACCTCGGCGAAGTGGCCGAGATCGGCCGCAGCGAGACGCTGTTCAGCCATCCCGCCCATCCGTACACGCGGGCGCTGCTGTCCTCGATCCCGACGATGGATCCCGACCGGCGCACGGAGCAGCCGCCGCTGGCGGGCGACCCGCCGAACCCGATCAACCCGCCTTCGGGCTGCCGCTTCCACACCCGCTGCGCGCACGCGCAGGCGCTGTGCGCGCAGCGCGCGCCGGCCCTGGGGCCGGTCGCCGCGGGGCAGGCCGTGGCCTGCTGGATGCACGTGCCGGGCAGCGGCCACACGCAGGCGGCGCCCGCACCCAGGGAGGCCGCATGAGCGAAGCCTTCGTCGACATCCGCGGCCTGCGCGTGGCCTTCACCGGGGGCCGCAAGGTGGTGCAGGCGGTCAACGG
>DASWUI010000614.1:0-2883 GCA_036401715.1 Ramlibacter sp.
TCGGTGTCGAGGAAGTCGAGGTGCACGAAGTCGCCGTCCGGCGTGTCCCAGCGCTCGCGCCGGTACTCGGGCACGGGCCCGCGCGTGCGCCGCGCGAACACCGCGGGCCAGATGGTCTGCGCGTTGCCACCGGGCAGCCACCACGGCGCCCGGTAGTTGCGCATGAACTCGCTAGTGAAGGATCGCGGGCGCATCCGACACTTCCTGGATTTCGCTGGTGGTTCCCGGGCTCGCGTGGTGGGCCACCAGGCGCCAGCCCTGCGCCGTGCGGTGGTACACGTTGGTGGCCATCACCCAGGCGTTGGTAGGGCCGCCGGCGGTGAGCACCTCCACCCGCTCGAGCACGTTGTGCACGCTGCTGCCCACCGCCAGGATCTTGCGCGCGCGCTCCGGCCAGGCCCGCACCGAGCCGCCGTCGCTGAACATCGCCTCGAAGGTGGCGCGGATGGCGGTGGCGCCCACCACGCGCGGGCCGCCGGGATGGATGCAGAAGATGTCGTCCTCGTCCGCCCAGCACGCCATGAGCTTGTCGATGTCCCCGCGCTGGAGGGCATCGTAGAAAGCTGCTTCGATGTCGTCGGCGTCGCCCTCGAGATGGGCCGCCTGGAGCTTGGACTTGCGCATACGCCAACTGCCGTGTTACAGGCATTGTGCCCAAGCTTCTTCAGCCGAGCCAGCGGCGCGCGACCGTTTGCACATCCTGTTGCGCCGCCTGCCACACCAGTTCGGGCGCCGCCACGTGGATGCCGGGGGGCGCCAGGGCCAGGGCCGCCGCCAGCAGCTCGGCGACCTTGGCGGCGCGCACCGGCTGCTCGCTGGAGGGCACCATGTACCTGAAGATGCCCAGCATCCAGTGGGCCAGCCGCGCGAACACGCTGGCGTGCCGGGCCTGCGGCGGCTTCTGCGCCGAGCGCAGGATCAGCAGCCGCTCGAAGCCGAGGGCGGCGATCGCCTGCTCGTCCAGGGTGGCCAGGCCGCGCTTGAGCGCCTCGGGCAGCTGCCCCGGCGCGTGCGGCAGCACGACGGCCAGCGTGCGCACGCCGCCGGCGCGCATCCAGCGGGCCAGCGGGACCAGCTGCCCGGGGGTGGGCGTCCAGAGCGCGCGCTCGCGCTCGTAGAACATGCGCGGCGGATCGAACAGCACCACGCCGACGTCGGCGGGAGCGGGCGGCCACTCCTGCGGCGATTCGGAAGGCACGAGGGTGGTGCGCACGCCGCGCATGCCGGCGGTGATGGGTTCGCGCGCCAGCACCTGCGTGGACGCATAGGAGGGGGAGCCGACCAGCCGGCGCAACACTTCGTTGCCGAGCACGCCGGTGGCACCGGCGATCAGCAGGCGCGGCTTGCCCGCGGACGGGGCCGGGCGCCAGGCGGCCTGGAGCACTTGAACCGGGTCCTGCCGCATCCCATCTATGCTACCTTCGACGATCCCTGCCGAGGAAGGAACTATGAAAAAGTGGCTGCTGATCCTGGCCGTGCTCGCATCCCTCAGCGGTTGCGGCTACAACGAATTCCAGCGACTGGACGAACAGACCAAGTCCGCGTGGAGCGAGGTCCTGAACCAGTACCAGCGCCGTGCCGACCTGATCCCCAACATCGTCGCGACCGTCAAGGGCGAGGCCAACTTCGAGCAGGAGACGCTCACGCGGGTGATCGAGGCGCGCTCGCGCGCGACCGCGGTGCAGGTCACGCCGGAGACGCTGAACAACCCCGAGGCCTTCCAGCGCTTCCAGCAGGCGCAGGGCGAGCTCTCCAGCGCGCTGTCGCGGCTGATGGCGGTGAGCGAGCGCTATCCCACGCTGCAGGCCAACCAGGGCTTCCGCGACCTGCGCGTGCAGCTGGAAGGCACGGAGAACCGCATCACCGTCGCCCGCAACCGCTACATCCAGGCGGTGCAGCAGTACAACGTGCTGGCGCGCAGCTTCCCGACCAACCTGACGGCGATGGTCTTCAACTACGACCCGAAGCCGAACTTCACGGTGCAGAACGAGGCCCAGATCTCGGTGCCGCCGACGGTGGACTTCGGCAAGCCGGCCGCGCCCGGTGCGGCCGCGCCCCCGGTGTCGTCCACCCTGCCGCCTGCCGCGCCGGCGGCCAGCGCGCTGCCGGCCCCGGGCGCGGCGGCGCCGTCCGCCCCGGCGAGCACGACGCTCACGCGGTGATGTCCCTCCATGTCATTGCGGGCCCGGCCCGCAATCCATGCGGTGCGGGCACGCCGCCGTGGATCCCGGGTCGAGCCCGGGATGACACGGTCTTGTGCAGGGATGACATGGCCAGCCGCGGGGATGACATGCATTGGCGCCGGGAAGACCAGCCTTGAAGCGGACGCTGTTCCTGCTGCTGGCCGCGCTCGCCTGGCTTGGCGCCTGGGCACAGGGCGTGCTGCCGGTGCCCGAGCTCACCGCGCGCGTGATCGACCAGACCGGCACGCTCGACGCGATCCAGCGCCAGGGGCTGGAGGACAAGCTGGCCGCCTTCGAGCAGAAGAAGGGCACGCAGATCGTCATCCTGATGGTGCCCACCACGCAGCCGGAAGACATCGCCAGCTACGCCAACCGGGTCGGCAACACCTGGAAGATCGGCCGCAAGGAGGTCGGCGACGGCATCCTGCTGATCGTGGCCAAGGACGACCGCAAGGTCCGCATCGAAGTGGCCAAGACGCTGGAAGGCGCGGTCCCCGACCTGGCCGCGAAAATGATCATCGACGACGCCATCACGCCGCGCTTCCGCCAGGGCGATTTCGCCGGCGGCCTGCAGGCGGCGGTGGACCAGCTGGTCGCGCGCATCAGCGGCGAGGCCCTGCCGGAGCCCGCGCAGCGGCAGCCGCAGCAACGCGCGGGCGCCGCGGGCTTCGACTGGTTCGACCTGGCCATCTTCCTGTTC
>DASWUI010000615.1:0-8667 GCA_036401715.1 Ramlibacter sp.
CTCGACGCCGCGCGCAAGACCGCCATCCCGGCGCTGTACCAGCGCGCGGTGGAACTCGCGTTCCAGGCGCGCTCCGGCGATGCGGCCCTGCAGGCGGCGCGCGCGTGGAAGCAGGCCTATCCCGACTCGCGCGAGGCGAACCGCTACGTGCTGCAGATCCTGGTGGCGCTCAATCGCATCCCCGAGAGCGTGGAGCCGCTGAAGACCGAGATCGCGCTGGCCGATCCCAAGGACCGGCCCGCCGTGATCGCCTCGCTGGCGCGCAACTATTCGCGCGCGACGGACAAGAAGCAGGCCGCAGCCGCCGTCGAACAGGCGCTGGCCGACCACCTGAACAAGCCGGACACCGGCGCCGCCGCCTGGAGCTCCGTGGGCCGCCTGCGCCTGGCCGCGGGCGATACCGCCGGCGCGCTGGATGCCGCGCGGCGCGGCCAGGCCATCAACGCCAGGGCCGAAGGCCCGGTGCTGCTGGCGCTGGAGCTGATGGACCCCAAGCAGCCGCAGGCCGAGGCGCTGGTGCGCGACTACATGCAGTTGCAGCCGCTGCCCGAGATGCGCATGGCCTATGCGCGCGCGCTGCTGGATGCGCAGCGCCATTCCGAGGCGCTGGCGCAACTCAAGGCGGTCACCACCCAGCGGCCGGACCTGGCGGAAGCCTGGCTCGCCCAGGGCACGCTGCTGGTGCAGGACAACCACCTGCCCGAGGGCGAGGTCGCGGTGCGCAAGTACATCGAACTGATGCAGTCGCAGCCGGCCAGCGAGGACAAGAGCCGCGGCCTGGCCCAGGCCTACCTGTCCATGGCCCAGATCGCCGAGCGCCGCCGCGACTTCACCGCGGCCAACGCCTGGCTGGACCGCATCGAGAACTCGCAGGACCTGCTGCAGGCGCAGAACCGCCGCGCCTCCATCCTCGCGCGCCAGGGCAAGATGGACGAGGCCCGCAGGCTGCTGCGTGCGCTGCCCGAGCGCTCTCCCGCCGATGCGCGCATGAAGACCATGGCCGAAGTGCAGCTGCTGCGGGACAACAAGCAGTACAAGGCCGCCTACGACCTGCTCGCGCAGGCCGCCGCCAAGGACCCGGCCGATTCCGACCTGCTCTACGACCAGGCCATGCTGGCCGAGAAGCTGGGCAACTTCGACCAGATGGAGAAGCTGCTGCGCCAGCTGATGGCGAAGAAGCCGGACTACCACCACGCGTACAACGCCCTGGGCTTCTCGCTGGCCGAGCGCAACGTGCGCCTGCCCGAAGCCAGGCAGCTGATCCAGAAGGCGCTGGAGTACGCGCCCGGCGATCCCTTCATCACCGACAGCCTCGGCTGGGTCGAGTACCGCATGGGCAACAAGACCGAGGCGCTGCGCATCCTGCAGGCCGCCTACAAGGACCGGCCCGACCCCGAGATCGCCGCCCACCTGGGCGAGGTGCTGTGGAGCATCGGCCAGCGCGAGCAGGCACAGGCCATCTGGCGCGAGGGCATGCTGCTCAACGCCGAAAACGAGACGCTGCTCGAGACGCTCCGGCGCCTGAAGGTGAAGCCGTGAGGCGGGAACTCCCCGCCGCGTGGCTGTGGGCCGCGCTCCTGGCCTTGCTGCTGGCCGCCTGTGCCGTGCCGCCGCGCACGCCCACCGCGCCCGGCGTGCAGGTGTGGACCGGCCGGCTGGCGCTGACGGTCGAGGGCCAGTCCAACCAGTCCTTTTCCGCCGGCTTCGAACTCAAGGGCGCGCCGGAGGCGGGCGAGCTGCGCCTGAGCAATCCGCTGGGCGGCACCGTCGCCGTGATGGTCTGGTCGCCCGGCCGGGCCACGCTGCGCAGCAACGGCAGCGAACGCGAATTTCCCTCGCTGGAGGCGCTGGCGCAGGAAGCCACGGGCGCGCCGCTGCCGGTGGCCGCCCTGTTCGACTGGCTGGCGGGCAAGGCCACGCCGGTGGCCGGCTGGGAAGCCGACGTGAGCCAGGTGAACGAAGGCCGCCTGCGCGCCCGGCGCAGCGACCCGCCGCCGGCGGCCGACCTGCGGGTGCTGTTCGAGCGCTGAGCCGCGATGCGCTCGCTGCACGAGGTCGCGGCCCCCGCCAAGCTCAACCTGTTCCTGCACGTCACCGGGCGGCGGCCGGACGGCTACCACCTGCTGCAGTCGGTGTTCATGCTGCTGGACTGGCACGACACCCTGCACTTCGAGCGCCGGCCCGGCGGCAAGCTCAGCCGCGAGGACCTGGCGGCGCCGCTTCCTGAAGAAGACCTGACGCTGCGCGCCGCCCGGGCGCTGCAGCAGGCCACCGGCTGCGGGCAGGGCGCGCACATCGCCCTCGACAAGCGCCTGCCCGCCGAGGCCGGCATGGGCGGCGGCTCCTCGGACGCGGCGAGCTGCCTGCTGGCGCTCAATCGCCTCTGGCAGCTGCGGCTGCCGCTGCCCGCCCTCGAGCAGATCGGGCTGGCGCTCGGCGCGGACGTGCCCTTCTTCCTGCGCGGCCGCAACGCCTGGGTGGAGGGCGTGGGCGAGCGCATCACCCCGCTGACCCTGCCGGCCGCGCGCTTCGCGGTGGTGAAACCGCCCCGCGGACTGGCCACGACAGACATCTTCCAACACCCCGCGCTGAAACGGGACAGCGACAGTGCTACAATCTCGGGCTTTGCTGCAGATCCCTGGGGTTTCGGTCGGAACGATGCGGAATCCGTGGCCCGGCAGCTTTGTCCCGAGGTGGGCGAAGCGATCGAATGGCTGGGTTCGCAGGGCTTGCGGGCCCGCATGACGGGTTCGGGCAGCGCGGTCTTCGCGCTGCTGCCGCCAGGGTCGAGCCTGGCGCAGGCCCCGGAGCACTGGGCCCAGGCTGGCTGGGTGGTGCGGGAATGCGGCAATATGGAGGTTCATCCCCTGGTGGGATGGGCACCCAGCGACGATTCGGTCGGCGGCTGATTTTCAGCGGTCGACCCGTGTAGGGGAGTCGCCAAGTTGGTTAAGGCACCGGATTTTGATTCCGGCATGCGAGGGTTCGAGTCCTTCCTCCCCTGCCAAACCGTTCGTTGAGTTGGGTCTGAAATCACTTTCCTCATGCAGGTCGCTCCTCCCACCCCTGATTTCATGGTGTTCACCGGCAATGCGAATCCCGCATTGGCCGAGGAGATCGCCGGCCACCTGGGCATCGCGCTCGGCGCGGCCTCGGTCGGGCGCTTCTCCGACGGCGAAGTCACCGTGGAAGTCAACACCAACGTGCGGGCGCGGGACGTGTTCGTGGTGCAGTCCACCTGCGCCCCGACCAACGAGAACCTGATGGAGCTGCTGATCATGGTCGACGCGCTCAAGCGCGCCTCGGCCGAACGCATCAGCGCGGTGATCCCCTACTTCGGCTACGCCCGCCAGGACCGCCGCCCGCGCTCGACGCGCGTGCCGATCTCGGCCAAGGTGGTGGCCAACCTGCTGCAGACGGTGGGCGTGGCGCGCGTCCTCACGATGGACCTGCACGCCGACCAGATCCAGGGCTTCTTCGACATCCCCGTCGACAACATCTACGCCTCGCCGGTGCTGCTGCGCGACCTGCGCCAGAAGAACTACGACGACCTGATCGTCGTATCGCCGGACGTCGGCGGCGTGGTCCGCGCCCGCGCGCTGGCCAAGCAGCTGGGCACCGACCTGGCGATCATCGACAAGCGCCGCCCGAAGGCGAACGTGTCCGAGGTGATGCACGTCATCGGCGACATCGAGGGCCGCAACTGCGTGATCATGGACGACATGATCGACACCGCCGGCACGCTGGTGAAAGCGGCGGAGGTGCTGAAGGAACGCGGCGCCAAGCACGTGTACGCCTATTGCACGCACCCGATCTTCTCGGGCCCGGCCATCGAGCGCATCGCCAAGGGCGCGGCGCTCGACGAGGTGGTGGTGACCAACACCATCCCGCTGTCGGAGGCCGCCCGCGGCTGCGCCAAGATCCGCCAGCTCACGGTGGCGCCGCTGATCGCCGAAACGATCCAGCGCATCGCCACCGGCGAGTCGGTGATGAGCCTGTTCTCCGACCAAGAGAACTTGTTCTGAGCCCGCGCCCCTCTCGCGAGGGGCATTTTGAAACCGGCAGCACACTGGTCGCGGTGGCTGTCCGAATTGGAGAATGCAATGAAATTCGTCGCTTTCGAGCGCGCCAGGCAGGGTACGGGTGCGAGCCGCCGTCTCCGCAACACCGGCAAGACGCCCGGCATCGTCTACGGCGGCGAGGGCCAGCCCCAGCTGATCGAACTCGATCACAACGCGCTGTTCCACGCCCTCAAGAAGGAAGCCTTCCACTCCTCCATCCTCGAGATGGAACTGGCCGGCAAGACCGCCAAGGTGCTGCTGCGCGACGTGCAGTACCACCCCTACCGCCCGCAGGTCCAGCACGTGGACTTCCAGCGCGTGGACGCCAACACCCGCCTGCACATGAAGGTGCCGGTGCACTACAAGGGCGCCGAGGAGTCGCAGGCCGTCAAGCTCGAGCACTGCCTGGTCAACCCGGTGGTCAACGAACTGGACATCTCCTGCCTGCCGGCCGACCTGCCCGAGTTCATCGAGGTGGACCTGTCCGGCCTGAAGAAGGGCATGACCCTGCACCTGAACGACGTCAAGCTGCCCAAGGGCGTGAAGGCCGTCACGCACGGCAAGCCGAACCCGGTGCTGGTGTCGGTGGTGACCTCCGCCGCCGAAGAGTCCGCCGAGACGGCGGCCGAAGGCGCCGCGGCCGCCGTTCCGGCTGCCGAAGCCAAGGCGGCTCCCGCTGCCAAGGCCGCCCCGGCGGCCAAGGGCGGCAAGGAAGCCGCCGCCAAGCCGGCGGCCAAGGCTCCCGCCAAGAAGTGACATGGCCCGCGCGGCCGCGTGCCGCGCATGCCCTGTCATCCCGGCGAAGGCCGGGATCCAGAGAAAGCCCGCGCCAGCGGGCTTTTTTCTTGGCCACTGGCGACAATAGTTGCCTTGGCGGCCGTGCCGCCCTCCTTTACCTTCCCCGACGAATCATGATCAAGCTGTTCGTGGGCCTGGGCAATCCCGGGCCGGAATACGAGGCCACCCGCCACAACGCCGGTTTCTGGTGGGTGGACGCGCTGGCGCGCGAGCTCAAGGTGCACCTGGTGGCCGACCGCGGCTACCACGGCCTGGTGGCGCGCGCCAACGTCCACGGGCACACGGTGTGGCTGCTGGAACCGCAGACCTTCATGAACCTGTCGGGCAAGTCGGTGGCGGCGCTGGCGCGCTTCTACAAGATCGCGCCCGAGGAAATCCTGGTCGTGCACGACGAACTCGACGTCGTCCCCGGGCAGGCCAAGCTGAAGTTCGGCGGCAGCCACGCGGGCCACAACGGCCTGCGCGACATCCACGGCCAGCTGGGCACCGGCGACTACTGGCGGCTGCGCATCGGCATCGGCCACCCCGGCGTGAAGGCCGAAGTGATCAACTGGGTGCTGAAGAAACCCGCGCCCGAGCAGCGCACCGCGATGGAGGAGTGCATAGGACGCACCCTCAAGGCGGTGCCCGCCATGCTGGCCGGGGAGATGGACAAGGCCACCCTGATCGTGCACACGCACAAGGCGCCGCGGCCCAAGCCGCCGCGGCCCGAAGAGCCCTGACCACCCCACCGCGAAGGAGGAGACCGTGCGACCGAGCCCCACCCTGATCCTCGCCACCCTGGCCCTGGCGGCCTCGGCCCAGGCGCAAACGGTCTACCGCTGCGGCAGCAGCTACAGCCAGCAACCCTGCCCCGGCGGCACGCCGGTGGCGGCCTCGGACGCCCGCACCCCGGCCGATGCCGCCCGCGCCGGCGGGGCCGCCGCGGCGGACGCGAAGCGGGCGGAGGCGATGGAAAAGGCGCGGCTGGCGCAGGAGAAGAACGCGCCGAAGGCGATCATCATCGGCCCGCAGACGCCTGCCGTCGCCGACGCGAAGCCGGCCAAGGACGGGACGAGGCCCAAGGCAGGGAAGCTGGAGCAGTTCACGGCGGTGTCGCCCAAGCCGCCCGGCGAGGCGAAGAAAGCCAAGGGAAAGAAGAAGCCGAAGCCGACGACGTGAGCGGGGAGGAGAGGAAGCTGAGCCCCGCCTATGCTGCGCGGCCCGGCTCCTCGAGCGGAACGCCCCCCGCATCCTTCTTCGCCTGGGCGATCAGCCGCTGGTACTTCTGCCAGAGCGTCTCGCGGCTTTCCACACGGTCCGGGTTCACGGGGATGCAGGCCACCGGGCACACCTGCACGCACTGCGGCTCGTCGAAGTGCCCGACGCATTCGGTGCATTTGTCCGGGTCGATCTGGTAGATCTCCGGGCCGAGGAAGATCGCCTCGTTCGGGCACTCCGGCTCGCAGACATCGCAGTTGATGCACTCGTCGGTAATCATCAATGCCATGGCGGGGCGGCTCCGGAAACTGCTTCTCTGGCATTATCGCCGGCTGCATGAGCCTGTTCCTGTTCAAGCGCCTGATCACCCTGGTTGCGACGCTGGTAGGCACGTCCATCGTGGTGTTCCTGGTACTCGAGATCCTGCCCGGGAACGCGGCCCAGATCATCATGGGGCCGGACGCCTCGCCCGAGGCCGTCACCGCCCTCTCCCGGAAGCTCGGCCTGGACCGGCCGGCGTGGGCCCGCTACACGGAATGGGTGGGCGGCCTGCTGCGCGGGGACCTGGGGCTGAGCTACGCCTACAGCACCCCGGTGGGCGAACTGGTGCTGGAACGGCTGACCCTCACCGTGCCGCTGGCGCTCATGGCCATGCTCCTGACGACCGTGCTGGCCCTGGCCGCCGGCATCTATGCCGCCTCGCGCCACAACAAGCTGGGCGACGTGGGGATCATGGGCCTGACCCAGGTCGGCATCGCCATCCCGAATTTCTGGTTCGCCATCCTGCTGATCCTGCTGTTCTCGGTGCAGCTGAAATGGTTCTCCGCCGGCGGCTTTCCGGGCTGGAGCGAGGGCCTGTGGCCCGGGATCCGGGCGCTGATGCTGCCGGCGGTGTCGCTCGCCGTGGTGCAGGCGGCCATCCTGGCGCGCTTCACGCGCTCCTCGGTGCTGGAGGTGCTGCGCGACGACTTCGTGCGCACCGCCCGCGCCAAGGGTGCCTCGCAGCAGCGCACGCTGTGGGGCCACGTGCTGCGCAACGCGCTGATCCCCGTCATCACCGTGATGGGCCTGCAGTTCGCCGAGCTGCTCGCCGGCACCATCGTGGTGGAGAGCGTGTTCTACCTGCCCGGGCTGGGGCGCCTGATGTTCCAGTCCATCGCCAACCGCGACCTGATCGTGGTGCGCAACTGCGTGATGCTGCTGGCGGCGATGGTGGTGATCGTGAACTTCGTCGTGGACGTCCTGTACGCCGTCATCGACCCGCGCGTGAAGGCGAGCGACATATGAGTGCGGTGCTCGAAACCGCACCCGTGCCGGTGCCTGCCGGCCCGGGCTTCTGGCGCCGCGCCCGCCGCCACCCCAGCTTCATGATCGGGCTGGTGCTGACGGGGCTGCTGGTGCTGGCCGCCGCGCTGTCCTTCGTGTGGACGCCGCACGATCCCTACGAGATCGACATGGGGCTGCGCCTGCGGGCGCCCGGCGCGAAGCACTGGCTGGGCACGGATCCCTTCGGCCGCGACGTGGCCTCGCTGCTGCTGGTGGGCGCGCGTGCGTCGATCATCGTCGGCGTGGTGGCCGTGGGCATCGGCCTGGTGATCGGCACCGCCTTCGGCCTGCTCGCGTCCGCCAAGCGCGGCTGGGTCGAGGAAGCGATCATGCGGCTGGCGGACTTCGGCTTCGCCTTCCCGGCCATCCTGTCGGCGATCATGCTGACCGCCGTGTTCGGCCCCGGCATGGTGATCGCCATCGTGGCCATCGGCATCTACAACATCCCCACCTTCGCGCGCATCACCCGCGCCTCGGCCAATGCCGTGTGGGGACGCGAGTTCGTGCTGGCCGCGCGCGCCTGCGGCAAGGGCAACTTCGCGATCACCATCGAGCACGTGCTGCCCAACATCCTGTCGGTGCTGATCGTGCAGGCGACCATCCGCTTCGCCATCGCCATCCTGGCCGAGGCCGCGCTGTCATACCTCGGGCTGGGCACCCAGCCGCCGCAGCCTTCCTGGGGGCGGATGCTCAGCGAGGCGCAGACCCTGCTGTTCCAGGCGCCGCGGCTGGCGGTGTTCCCGGGCATCGCGATCGCGCTGGCCGTGCTGGGACTCAACCTGCTGGGCGACGGGCTGCGCGACCTGTTCGACCCCCGCCTCGCGAGGAAGCGCTGAGATGCCGCTGCTCGAAGTCCGCGACCTCTCGGTCGAACTGCAGACGCACCGCGGCCCGGCCCATGCCGTGCGCGACGTCAGCTTCACGCTGGCGCCGGGCGAGACCCTGGGGCTGATCGGCGAATCCGGCAGCGGCAAGTCGATCACGGCGATGGCGCTCATGGGCCTTCTGCCGGAGAACGCAAGGGTCACGGGCAGCATCGTCTTCGAGGGCCGCGAGCTGGTCGGCCTGCGCGAGCGCGAGCTGTGCGCGCTGCGCGGCGACCGCATCGGCATGATCTTCCAGGAGCCGATGACGGCGCTGAACCCGGTGCACCGCATCGGCGACCAGGTGGCCGAGCCGCTGCGCCTGCACCGCGGCCTGTCGCGCTCCGCCGCCCGCAAGGAGGCGATCGCCCTCCTGGACCGCGTGGGCATCCCCGACGCCGCGCACCGTGTCGACGCCT
>DASWUI010000616.1:0-1886 GCA_036401715.1 Ramlibacter sp.
GGAGCCGCTGCCGCCGGGACGCCGGGACAACCTGTGGCAGCCGGTGCCGGGCGACCCCGGCGCACACGGCCGCTTCGACGCCGAGGCGCGCGAGGACAGCCTGCAGTACCGGCTGACGACGCAGCGGGGGGCGGTGCTGGCGGGCTTGGCGGCGGTCGCGGCCCTCGCGTGGGCGCTGGCGCCACGCCGGGGCCTGCGGCGCTCCTGAAACGACCAAGGCCCCGAAGGGCCTT
This sequence comes from Ramlibacter sp., assembly GCA_036401715.1. Taxonomy (GTDB): domain Bacteria; phylum Pseudomonadota; class Gammaproteobacteria; order Burkholderiales; family Burkholderiaceae_C; genus Ramlibacter. The sequence goes on from DASWUI010000616.1 coordinate 234, forward strand.
GGCTTCATTCACGAATTCCTGGGGTGGCTGATGGGACTCGAACCCACGACAACAGGAATCACAATCCTGGACTCTACCAACTGAGCTACAGCCACCGCGAGCCCGAGATTATAGCCCGGCTCGCCGCGCCCTTCAGGGGTTCACCAGCACGAGCTTGCCGCGTACCGCGCGCGAGCCCATGTGGGCGTAGGCGGCCTTGAGCTCGGCCATCGGCATGGTGCGGTCGATCACCGGCTTGACCAGGCCCCGGCCGTACCACTGGGCCAGCTCCTGCATCATGGCCGCATTGTTCTTCGGCTCCCGGCGCGAGAACTCGCCCCAGAACACGCCCACGATGGAGGCGCCCTTGAGCAGCGGCAGGTTCAGCGGCAGGCTGGGGATGGGGCCGGCGGCGAAGCCGATCACCAGGTAGCGCCCGCGCCAGGCGATGGAGCGGAAGGCCGGCTCCGCGAACTCGCCGCCCACCGGGTCGTAGATCACGTCCGGGCCCTTGCCGTCGGTGGCGGCCTTGATCGCCTCCCGGAAGGCATTCGGCACCGCATGCTGCGTGTAGTTGATGGTGGCGTCGGCGCCGATCGACTTGCACAGCGCGCACTTCTCGTCGGTCGAAGCCGCCGCGATGACCCGGGCGCCCGCGGCTTTGGCGATCTGGATGGCAGCGGTGCCGACGCCGCCGGCGGCGCCCAGCACGAGGACCGTCTCCCCCGCCTTGAGCTGGGCGCGGTCGATCAGCGCGTGGTGCGAGGTGGCATAGATCATGATGAAGGCCGCCGCGTCCACGAAGGGAAAGCCCGGGGGCAGGGGCATGCAGCGATCCGCCGGAGCCAGGGTGTGGGTGCCGAAGCCGCCCGTGCCCGAGAGGCAGGCGACGGGCTGCCCCACCTTCAGGTGCGCCACGCCTTCGCCGAGCGCCGTGACCATGCCCGCGTATTCCGAGCCGGGCACGAAGGGCACCGGCGGCTTGTGCTGGTACTTGTTCTGCACGATCAGCAGGTCGGGGAAGTTCAGGCTGGCGGCCTTGATCTCCACCAGCACCTCGCCGGCCTTCGGCTGCGGCGTGGGCAGCTCCTTCCATTGCAGCGCGTCGACGCCGACGGGGTTCTCGCAAAGCCAGGCATGCATGGGGGGTCGCTCCAGTTCGTGATGGGCGCATCATAGGGAAGCCGCGCGCGGGCGCGATGTCCCTGCCGCGACCGCCGCCTACAATCCCGCCGAGATGAAGATCCTGCTCTCCAACGACGACGGCTACCAGGCCCCCGGCATCGTGGCCCTGTACGAGGCGATCCGCGACCTCGGCGAGGTGGAGGTGGTCGCGCCCGAGCACAACAACAGCGCCAAGTCCAATGCGCTCACGCTGCATTCGCCGCTCTACGTGAACGATGCCCCCAACGGCTTTCGCTACGTGAACGGAACGCCGGCGGACTGCGTGCACATCGCGCTGACGGGCCTGCTCGGCTACCGCCCGGACCTCGTGGTCAGCGGGATCAACAACGGCGCCAACATGGGCGACGACACCATCTACTCCGGCACGGTCGGCGCCGCCATGGAAGGCTACCTGTTCGGCATTCCGGCGATCGCCTTCTCGCAGACCGAGAAGGGCTGGTCCCACCTGGAATCGGCGGCGCGCAAGGCGCGCGAGCTGGTGCAGTTCCT
>DASWUI010000617.1:0-2859 GCA_036401715.1 Ramlibacter sp.
GGCACGCCGCTGCTGGCCCACGCGCCGCACGAGATCGCGCAGCTCGGCATTGCACGCACCTTCCAGAACATCGAGCTGTTCGAGCACGCCTCGGTGCTGCACAACCTGCTGATCGGCCGCCACACCCACCGCAGGACGGGCCTGTTCTCGGAGATGTTCTTCACCCCCAAGGTGCGCGCCGCCGAGATCGCCGCCCGCGAGAAGGTGGAGCAGGTCATCGACCTGCTGGAGCTGCAGCACTACCGCGACACCATGGTGGCCGGCCTGCCCTACGGCGTGCGCAAGGTGGTGGAACTGGCCCGCGCCCTGTGCACGGAGCCGAAGCTGCTGCTGCTGGACGAGCCCTCCTCCGGCCTGAACGTGGAGGAAACGGAAGACATGGCCTTCTGGATCCAGGACATCCAGCACGAGCTGGGCATCACGGTGCTGATGGTGGAACACGACATGACGCTGGTGTCCAGGGTGTCCGACCGCGTGCTGGCCATGAACCAGGGCGAGGTGCTGGCGATGGGCACGCCGCGCGAGGTGCAGGAGCATCCGGGGGTGGTCGAGGCGTATCTGGGCTCGATCGAGGACGTGTCGGCGCTGAGGCGGGGGAGCGCCCCGACCCCGGCCCTCCCCCAGAGGGGGAGGGAGGACGTGCAATGAGTACCAACCCTCCGGCAGTGAGCGACGTGCCGGTGCTCAAGCTCTCCAACGTGGAGAGCGCCTACGGGCCCATCAAGGCCATCCGCGGCGTCAGCCTGCAGGTGCGCCGCGGCGAGATCGCCACCGTGCTCGGCTCCAACGGCGCGGGCAAGTCCACCATCCTGAAGACCATCTCCGGCATCATCGACCCGCGCAAGGGCAGCATCGAGTTCAAGGGGGAGGACATCACCGCGCGCGACCCGGCCTTCATCGTGCAGCAGGGCCTGTCGCACGTGCCGGAGGGCCGCGAGGTGTTCCCGCTGCTGTCGGTGCACGACAACCTGCTGATGGGCGCCTACACGCGCAAGGACCGCGACGGCGTGGCGCGCGACATGGGCGCGGTCTACCACTACTTCCCCATCCTCCAGGAGCGCGCGGCGCAGGACGCCGGCCTGCTGTCCGGGGGGCAGCAGCAGATGCTGGCGATCTCGCGCGCACTCATGGCGTCGCCCGACCTGATCCTGCTGGACGAGCCGAGCCTGGGCCTGTCGCCCAAGCTGACCAAGGAGATCTTCGAGATCGTGGTGCGGATCAACCGCGAGCGCGGCACCACCATCCTGCTGGTGGAACAGAACGCCAACATGGCGCTCAACGCCGCCGACTACGGCTACGTGCTGGAGAACGGCCGCATCGTGATGGAGGACACCTGCGCGCGCCTGCGCGAGAAGGAAGACATCAAGGAGTTCTACCTGGGCATGAAGGAAGCCGGGGTGCGGGGGGAGCGCAGGTGGAAGAAGAAGAAGACGTGGAGGTAGCATGAGAAAACTCTGGGACCTCTCCCACATCCAGCCCGAGACCCGCGTGGTGCTCGAGGGCGACACCATTCCGGCCCTGTTCTGGAACGCTGTGGCCAGGCGGGGCCCGCAGGTCTGGATGCGCCAGAAGGACCTCGGCATCTGGCGCAGCTGGAGCTGGACGCAGACCGGCGACGCCGTGCGCGAGATCGCCGGCGGCCTGCTCTCGCTCGGCTTCGCCCCGCACGACACCGCCTCCATCCTGTCCAACACCGTGATCGAGTGGGTGCTGGCCGACCTCGCCGTGCTGTCCTGCGGCGGCGTGTCCAACGGCATCTATCCGACGGATGCCGCCTCGCAGGTGCAGTACCTCTGCGAGGACTCCGGCACCAGCGTCCTGTTCGTCGAGGACGACGAACAGCTGGACAAGGCGCTGGAGGTGCGGCAATCGCTGCCGCGGCTGCGCCGCATCGTCGTCTTCGACATGGACGGCCTGCGCGACCTGCACGACCCCATGGTGATGAGCCTGGACGAGCTGCGCCGGCTCGGCCGCGAATACAACGCGCAGCACCCGGACGCGGTGATGCAGCGCGTGCAGCAGGTGCAGCCGGGCGACCTCGCCATCCTGGTCTACACCTCCGGCACCACCGGCAAGCCCAAGGGCGCCATGCACTCGCACCACGGCCTGGTGTACACCGTGCGCGGCTACAACACGCTGATCGCGCGCGACGACGGCGACGAGTGCATGTGCTTCCTGCCGCTTTGCCACATCGCCGAGCGCCTGGGCGGCGAGTACTTCGCGCTCTACACGGGCTCGAAGCTGAATTTCGTCGAGAACCCGGAAACCGTGCCGGAGAACGTGCGCGAGATCGCACCGACCGTGTTCACGGCGGTTCCGCGCGTCTGGGAGAAGTTCTACTCCGGCGTGATGATCGGCCTGAAGGAGGCGAGCCGTCTGCAGCAGGCCGTGTACGCCTGGGGCATCGGCGTGGGCACGCGCATCGCGGGGAAGGTGCTTGCCGGCGAACCGGTGGACGCCGGCCTGAAGCTGCGCTACCTGGTGGCCAACTGGCTGGCGCTGTCGAACGTGCGCAAGATGATCGGCATCGACCGGGCCCGCTTCCTGGTCACGGGCGCGGCGCCGATTTCGCCCGAGCTGGTCAAGTGGTACCTGGCGCTCGGGGTGCCCATGCTGGAGGTCTGGGGCATGACGGAGACCTGCGGCGCCGCCACCGGCATCCCGGCCAGCCGCATCAAGCCCGGCTCGATCGGCCCGGCGGCCAGCTACAACCAGGTGCGCATCGACCCCGCGACCGGCGAGATCCAGGTCAAGGGGCCCAACGTCTTCCTGGGCTACCTGAACCAGCCGGAGCAGACGCGCGAGACCTTCACCGAGGACGGCTGGCTGCGCACCGGCGACGTCGGCAGCGTCGACGAG
>DASWUI010000618.1:0-9109 GCA_036401715.1 Ramlibacter sp.
CAAGGCTTTCAAACACCAAGGCGGACGCCTTGGGTCCCCGCCTCCGCGGGGATGACGGGAGATGCCGGGCTGACGGTACTGCCCGGCCGCCGCACCCGGAACCACGCCGCGTACATCGCCGGCAGCGCCAGCAGGGTCAGCACGGTGGCCACCACCAGCCCGCCCATGATCGCCACCGCCATCGGCCCCCAGAACACCGAGCGCGACAGGGGGATCATGGCCAGCACCGCCGCGGCGGCGGTCAGCACGATGGGCCGCAGCCGCCGCACCGCCGCCTCGACGATCGCGTCCCAGGTGGGCACGCCGCGGGCGCGGTCCTGCTCGATCTGGTCGATCAGGATCACGGAGTTGCGCTGGATCATGCCCATCAGGGCGATCACGCCCAGCAGGGCGACGAAGCCGAAGGGCCGGTTCAGCAGCAGCAGGGCCCCGGCGACGCCGGCGATGCCCAGCGGCCCGGTCAGGAACACCAGCATCGCCCGGCTGAAGCTGTGCAGCTGCAGCATCAGCAGCGTGAAGGTGATGAACAGCATGATGGGCACGCCGGCGGCGATGGAGGACGAGCCCTTGCTGCTCTCCTCCACGGCGCCCGCCACCTGGATGCGGTAGCCCTGGGGCCAGCCCGCCTCCAGCTTGCGCAGCTGCGGCAGCAGTTCCTGCGTCACGGTGGCTCCCTGCAGGCCCTCGACCACGTCGGCCTGCACGGTGATCGCGTAGTTGCGGCCCTCGCGCCACATCACGCCCGGCTCCCAGGTGAACACCGGCCTGGCGATCTGCGTCAGCGGGATGGCCTTGCCGGAAGCGGTGGGCAGGTAGGAATTGCCCAGGTCGCTGATCGTGTTGCGCTCGTCCAGCGGCTGGCGCAGCACGATGTCGATCAGCTTGTCGCCCTCGCGGAACTGTCCGACCGGCGTGCCGCTGAGGCTCGTGCGGCTCGCCTGGGCGATCGACTGGCTGGTGACGCCCAGCGCGCGCGCCTTCGCCTGGTCGACCTCGAGCCGCAGCACCTTCACCGACTCGTTCCAGTTGTCGTTGACCCCGCGCGTGTTCGGGCTCTGGCGCATCGCCGCCTTCACCTCGTCGGCGCGCTCGCGCAGCACCTGCGGGTCGGTCCCGACCACGCGGAACTGCACCGGATAGGGCACCGGCGGCCCGTTGGGCAGCAGCTTGACCCGCGCGCGCACCTCCGGGAACTCCCGGGCCAGCAGCGCCGGCAGCTGCTTGCGCAGCGCCTCGCGGGTGCGCAGGTCCCGGGGCTGGATGATCAGCTGCGAGGCGTTGCTCTGCGGAAAGATCTGGTCCAGCGGCAGGTAGAAGCGCGGCACGCCGGAGCCCACCCAGGTCGTCACGGCCGTGACGTCCGGCGTGGCGAGCAGGCGCCGTTCCAGCCGCTTGGTCACCTCCTCGTTGGCGGCGAAGGAGGTGCCCTCGGCGAACCAGATGTCCACCAGGATCTCCGGCCGGCTGGAATCCGGGAAGAACTGCTGCTGCACCTTGCCCATGCCGGCGACGCCCAGCGCGAAGGTCAGCAGCGTCGCCCCGATCGTGATCCAGCGGTGCTCCACGCACCAGTCCACCGTCTTGCGGAAGCGCCGGTAGAAAGGGGTGTCGAAGTGCTCGTGGTGTTCGGACGAGACCGGCTTGGCCTTGAGCAGCAGCGTGCCCAGGTAGGGCACGAAGTACACCGAGACGAGCCAGCTCAGGACCAGGGCGATCACCGTCACCGCGAAGATCGCGAAGGTGTACTCGCCCACGGTGGAGCGCGCCATGCCGATCGGCAGGAAGCCGGCGGCCGTGATCAGCGTGCCGGTCAGCATGGGCATGGCCGTCACCTCGTAGGCGAAGGTGGCGGCGCGGACCTTGTCGTAGCCCTCCTCCATCTTGCGCACCATCATCTCGACGGCGATGATGGCGTCGTCCACCAGCAGGCCGAGCGCGATGATCAGCGAGCCCAGCGAGATCTTGTGCAGGCCGATGCCCCAGTAGTTCATCGCCAGGAAGGTCACCGCCAGCACCAGCGGGATGGTGATGCCCACCACCAGCCCCGGCCGCATGTCGACGTACCAGCGTTTCCACGGCGGCAGGGCCGCGGCCCCGGCCCGCTTGTGCAGCCCCAGGCTGATGAAGCTCACCGCCAGCACGATCACCACCGCTTCGACCAGCGTCATGACGAACTCGTTGACCGAGGTGGACACGGCCTTCGGCTGGTCCTGCACCTGCACCAGGCGGATGCCCGCCGGCAGGCCGTCGTCGATGCGGCCGGTGGCGGCCTTCAGCGCGCCGCCCAGGCGGATGATGTCGCCGCCCTTGGCCATGGACACGCCCAGCGCGATCACCTCCTTGCCGCCGTGGCGCACCTTCACCTGCGGCGGGTCGACGTAGCCGCGCTCGACCTCCGCGATGTCGCCCAGCCGGATCTGGCTGCCCGAGGCGCCGCGGATCGGCATGGCCCGCAGCTGCTCCACCGCCTGGAACTGCCCGGCCACCCGCACCTGCACCACCTCCTGCGGCGTCTGGATCAGCCCGGCCGATTCCACGGCGTTCTGCTGGCCGAGCTGCTGCAGCACCTGGTTCAGGTCCAGCCCGAGCTGGGCCAGGCGCTTCTGCGAGATCTCGACGTACAGCTTCTCGTCCTGCACGCCGAACAGTTCCACCTTGGCCACGTCGGGCACGCGCAGCAGCTGCTGGCGCACGTCGTCGGCGAAGGTCTTCACCTCGGCGTAGCTGTAGCCGCTGTCGGCCTCCAGCGCGTAGATCACGCCGTAAACGTCGCCGTACTCGTCGTTGAAGAAGGGCCCCACCACGCCGGCGGGCAGCGTGCCGCGCATGTCGCCCACCTTCTTGCGCACGGCGTACCAGACGCTGGGCACCTCGGCGGCCCGCGACGAGTCCTTGATCTGCAGGACGATCAGCGTCTCGCCCGGCTTGGAGTAGCTGCGGATGATGTCGGCGTACGGCACCTCCTGCAGCGTGCGCTCGATCTTGTCGGTGACCTGTTCGGCCATCTGCTGCGCGGTGGCGCCGGGCCAGAACACGCGCATGACCATGGCGCGGAAGGTGAAGGGCGGATCCTCGTCCTGCCCGAGCTGGAAGTAGGCGAACACGCCCAGCAGCATCAGCACCACCATCAGGTAGCGCGTGAGCGCCGGGTGCTCCAGGGCCCAGCGAGAGAGGTTGAAGCGCCCGCGCTCCGTGGTGTCGCCCATGTCCGCCTCAGCGCGCGGTGGGGAGCGTGGCCGCCTGCGCGGTCCCGGCCGACGGCTGCGCCGGCTGCTCGGTGGCGACGCTGGAGGTCTTCTCCTGCCAGACGGAGACCTTCTGCCCCGGCGCCAGCACGTGCACGCCGGCGGCCACGACCAGCATGCCGGGCTCCAGCCCCGCCGCGATCACCGCGTCGTTGCCGTCGGCGGTGGCCACCTGCACGGGCTGCGACTTCACCGTCATGGTCGCGCGGTCGAGGACCCAGACCGCGGTGCCCTGGCCCTCCTGGCGCAGCGCGCTCGTCGGGATCTTGATGACCTGCGCGGCGGCCTGGCCGGCCAGTTGCGGCAGCACCGTGACGGTCGCGCCGAGCGGGGGCTGCGTGGCGCCGTCCAGCGAGACCTTGACCGCGTAGGTGCGCGTCACCGGGTCGGCGCTGGCGGCGACTTCGCGGATGCGGCCCTTCAGCAGCGTGTCGCTCGCCCAGGGACGCACGTTGACCGGCGTGCCGGGACGCACCGCCGCGATCTTGTCCTCGGGGACGGCGAAGGCGACGTCGCGCGCGCCGTCCGCGGCGATCCGCACCACCGGCGTGCCGGCCGCGACCACCTGCCCCACTTCCGCCTCGACGCCGGTGACGACGCCGGACACGTCCGCCACCAGGTTGGTGTAGCGCGCCTGGTTGCCCTGCGAGGCGAGCTGCGCCTGCGCCTGTTCCAGCTGCGCCTGCGCCGCCTTGAGCGCGGTCTCGCGGCGCTCCAGCTCGGCGCCGCTGATGAAGTTCTGCTCGCGCAGCGTCTGGAAGCGCCTGAAGTCGGCGGCTGCGAGGTCGCGGTTGGTGGTGGCCGCGGCGACCTGGGCGCGGGCGGCTTCGGCCGCCAGCCGGTAATCCTGCGGGTCCAGCTGCGCCAGCACCGTGCCCGCCCTGACGTGCTGGCCGACTTCGGCCGCCCGCTGCGTGATCTTGCCGCCCACCCGGAAGCCCAGCCGCGACTCGACGCGCGGCTTCACTTCGCCTGAGAACTCGTGGCGGGACTGCAGGCCGGAGGCGGCGACCGTGATGACCTTGACGGCGCGCACGGGCTCGGCCGGGGCCGGGCTGCGGGAGCAACCCAGCAGCAGGGCCAGCGGCAGGAGCGCCGCGCTCCACAGCGGCAGGCGTGAGGACTTGCGAGTGACCATAGGGAATCCGTGAATCCGGGGGCTTTCCGGTGCCTTGCACCGCGGACGTCGTTAATGACTGACCGGTTAGTAATCTAGAAGATGCCTGCAGAGCCTGTCAAGCGACAATCCGGCGGTGAGCGCCCTCCCCGACGACCGGTACCAGCCGGTCGAGCACTACGAAAACTTCCCCGTCGCCTCGTGGCTCTGCCCACCGAGGCTGCGCCGGCCCATCGCGGCGATCTACTGGTTCGCCCGTACCGCGGACGATATCGCGGATGAGGGGAATGCAACAGAGGGTGAACGGCTGGCCGATCTGCTTACATACCGAAACGACCTCTCCGCGTGCCTGGCGGGCAACGCGGGCTCGGGCCGCTGGGACAACCTGTTCGCCGCGCTGGCCACGGCTCGGGTGGAGTTCGCCCTGCCGGAACAGCCGCTGTTCGACCTGCTCGACGCCTTCCGGCAGGACGTGGAGAAGACACGCGACGGCGCCGGCTACCGCGACCGCGCGGAGCTGCTGGATTACTGCAGCCGCTCCGCCAACCCGGTGGGACGACTCTTGCTCCACCTGTACGGCGTGCAGGACGCGCAGGCCCTGGCGCAAAGCGATGCGATCTGCAGCGCACTGCAGCTGGTCAACTTCTGGCAGGACCCCAGCGTGGACCTGCCGCGCGGCCGCTACTACCTGCCGGCGCAGGACTGCCTGCGGCACGGGCTCGATCCCTCGGCGCCGGCCACCTGGGCGTCGCACCCGAACGCGCCGGCGCTGCTGCGCGAGCTGTGCGAGTGGGCGGAGGGCCTGATGCGCTCCGGCGCGCCGCTCGTTCACCGCGTGCCGGGCCGCGCGGGCTGGGAGCTGCGGCTGGTCGTGCAGGGCGGGCTGCGCATCCTGCGCCGCATCGACGCGCTCGGCTACCGGACGCTGCGGCAGCGCCCCAAGCTCGGCGGCCTCGACCTCGTGCCCATGACGTGGGGCGCGCTATGGATGTGAGAATCGGCCTCCGACACAAGAACGACATGACGCCGGAACAGTACGTCCAGCAGAAGGCCGCGGCTTCGGGCAGCAGCTTCTATTACGCCTTCCTCTTCCTGCCGCCGCCCCGGCGCGCCGCGATCACCGCCTTCTACGCCTTCTGCCGCGAGGTCGACGACGTGGTCGACGAGGTGACCGACCCGGGCGTCGCGCGCACCAAGCTCGCCTGGTGGCACGTGGAAGTCGGCAAGTCCTTCGCCGGGAATCCCTCGCACCCCGTCATGCAGGCGCTGATGCCGGCGGTGGCCGCGTTCGGGCTGCAGGAGGAACAGCTGCAGTCGGTGATCAGCGGCTGCGAGATGGACCTGGAGCAGAACCGCTACCTGGATTTCGCGGGCCTGCAGCGCTACTGCCACCTGGTCGCCGGCGTGGTCGGCGAGGTGTCGGCGCGCATCTTCGGGCAGACGCAGGCGGCAACCACCGCGTACGCCCACAAGCTGGGCCTGGCGTTCCAGCTGACCAACATCATCCGCGACGTCGGCGAGGACGCGATGCGCGGGCGCATCTACCTGCCGGTCAACGAGCTGCAGCAGTTCGACGTCAAGGCGCACGAGATCCTGCAGCGCAAGCACTCCGACCGCTTCGTCGCGCTCATGCGCTTCCAGGCGCGGCGCGCGCATGCCACCTACGAGGAGGCGCTCGCCCTGCTGCCGCCCCAGGACCGCCGGGCACAGAAGCCGGGGCTGATGATGGCCAGCATCTACCGCACGCTGCTGCGCGAGATCGAGGCCGAGGACTTCCGGGTGCTGAACCAGCGCATCAGCCTCACGCCCGTGCGCAAGCTGTGGCTCGCCTGGAAGGTGCAGGCCCTGGGAAGCATGGGGTGACCCGGCGGGTCGCCGTCATCGGGGGCGGCTGGGCCGGACTCGCGGCCGCGGTGGACGCCGCGGAGCGCGGGCACGCGGTGCGCCTGTTCGAGGCGTCGCGGGTGCTGGGCGGCCGTGCGCGCACGCTCGAAATCGCGCTGCCGGCCGGCGGCAGCGCGCTGGTGGACAACGGGCAGCACATCCTGGTCGGCGCCTACCTCGAAACCTTGCGGCTGATGGAAAAGGTCGGCGTCGATCCGGACGCCGCGCTGCTGCGCCTGCCGCTGGTCCTGCGCGACGTGGATGGGCAGGGGCTCGCCCTGCCCGCATGGCCCGCGCCGTGGGACGCGGCCGCCGGCATCCTGGGCGCGCGCGGCTGGCGCTGGCGCGACAAGCTGTCGCTGCTGCGGGGGGCCACGCGCTGGCAGCTCGCGGGCTTCCGCTGCGACGAGGCCCTGACGGTCGCCGAACTCACGCGCGGCCTGACGCCGGCCGTCCGCCAGCAGCTGGTCGAGCCGCTGTGCGTCGCCGCGCTGAACACGCCGGCGGAACGCGCCAGCGCGCAGGTGTTCCTGCGGGTGCTCGGCGACGCGCTGTTCGGGCGCGGCCACCGCGGCTGGGGCGGCTCCAACCTGCTGCTGCCGCGACAGGAACTCGGGCGCCTGTTTCCGGATGCGGCGCGGCGCTGGCTGCTGGCGCACGGGGCCGAGGTTCGCATGGGGCAGCGCGCGCACCTTGGGCGCGACGCGGACGGCGGCTGGCGGGTCGAGGGGGAGCGCTTCGACGACGCGATCCTCGCCACGCCCGCCGCCGAAGCGGCGCGGCTGGTCGAGGAAAGCGGCGTGGCGGCGGCGGACTGGCTGGCGCAGGCCCGCGCCCTGGGCCACGAAGCGATCGCCACCGTGTACGTGACCGGCGGGCCGCGGCTGCCGCTGCCGATGCTGGCCTTGCGCTGCGGCCCGGGCGCGCCGGCGCAGTTCGTGTTCGACCGCGGCCAGCTGGGCGGCCCGCCGGGGCTGCTGGCCTTCGTCGTCAGCGCCAGTCCCGCGGAGAAGGACAGCCTGGAACGCGAGGTGCTGGCGCAGGCGTCCGGGCTGGGCTGGCCGGTGCGGCCGCTGAAGACGATCGTGGAAAAGCGCGCGACCTTCGCCTGCGTGCCGGGCCTGCGCCGGCCGCCCGCGGCGATCGCGCCCGGGCTGTGGGCCTGCGGGGATTACGTGGAGGGGCCGTATCCGGCGACGCTGGAGGGTGCGGTGCGCGCGGGGCTGGCGGTGGCGCAGGGACTCGGCAGGGCATGACCCTGCCGGGCGGGTGTCGGGGTTCGAGCGCGTGGGCTGGCGGTGAGGCGCAGGCGAACCGCGACACCGCGCGCGCCCTACCCGATCAGATCCCGCAACTCCCCCAGGTGCGTCAATGTCACCTGCGGCTCCTGCTCGTGCGGCCACAGCGCGTCCGAGCGATTCAGCCACGCCGCCTGCATCCCGGCGTTCAGCGCGCCCAGCGCATCCAGCGTCGCGTCGTCGCCGATGTGCAGGATGTGCTCCGGCATCGTGTCCACCGCCCCGGCCGCGGCATGGAAGATCCTCGGGTCGGGCTTGCCGACGCCGAACTCGCGTGCGCTGATGCTCGCGCGGAAGAAGCGCTCCAGTCCGATGCGCTGCACGTCGGCATTGCCGTTGGACAGGGCCACCACCGGGAAACGCCCGGCCAGGTACTCCAGCGCCGGCAGCGCATCCTCGAACAGGGTGACCCGCTGGCGCTCGGCGAAGAAGGTGTCGAAAGCCGGCTCCGCCAGCAGCGGGTCTTCGCCCGCGCGGTACAGGGCCAGCCGGATCGACTCGCGGCGCAGCGCGCTCATGTCGTGCTTCAGGTCCGGCCGCGCGCCGGTCATCTCGTTGCGGATCTCGCGCAGGGCGGCGGGGTTGGCGAACAGCGCCGAGGTCATGGGCGCGTGCTGCGCCAGCCAGTCGTGCAGTGCCTTCTCCGCCCGCTCGATCGTGGGCCAGATCGGCCACAACGTATCGTCCAGGTCGATCGTGACGGCCCTGATTTTCCCCGCGTCCAGCATGGCGGCGAGAATACCTCATGCCCGCGAACGCCAGCTCCCCCGCCCGACCCGCCCACCAGCACGGCCAGGCGCCCTTCACCGCAGTCCTCCTGTGCAACCTCGGAACGCCCGACGAACCGACGCCGGCCGCCGTGCGCCGCTACCTGGCGGAGTTCCTCGGGGACCCGCGCGTCGTGGAGATCCCGCGGGCCGCGTGGCTGCCGCTCCTGTACGGCGTGATCCTGCCGCTGCGCTCGGCCAAGTCCGCCGCGAAGTACGCGACCATCTGGACGCCGGAAGGCTCGCCGCTGAAGGTGTGGACGGAGCGGCAGGCCAAGCGCCTGCAGGGCTGGCTGGGCGAGCATGGACACCGCGTGCGCGTGGCCTACGGCATGCGTTACGGCAACCCGTCGATCACCGCCGAACTGGAAGCGCTGGCCAACGCCGGTGCCGACCGCATCCTGATCCTCACCGCCTACCCCCAGTACTCCGGGACCACGACGGCCAGCGTGATCGACGCCGTGGCGCAATGGGCACAGACACGCCGCTGCGTGCCGGAGCTGCGCTTCGTGAACCGCTACCACGACGACCGCGGCTACCTGCAGGCGCTGGCGCACGTCATCCAGCGGCACTGGCGCGAGAACGGCCGGCCCGACCACCTGGTCATGAGCTTCCACGGCGTGCCGGAGCGCACGCTGCACCTGGGCGACCCCTACCACTGCGAGTGCCGCAAGACGGCGCGCCTGCTGGCCGAGGCGCTGCAGCTGGAGGAAGCGCAGTACACGGTGAGCTTCCAGTCCCGCTTCGGCAAGGCGAAGTGGCTGGAGCCGTACACGGAGCCGACGCTCCAGGCGCTCG
>DASWUI010000619.1:0-2855 GCA_036401715.1 Ramlibacter sp.
TCGGGCGGGAAGCGCTTGGCGTAGTCCTCCCATGCGGCCTGCGCCCAGTCCGGCACGCGCTGGCCGACGGCCACCACCAGCAGCCGCATGCTCAGTGCCGGCTGCCCGCCTTCTTCGCCGGCGCCTTCTTGGCGGGGGCCTTCTTCGCGGGAGCCTTCAGGGCCGCCTTGCCCGCGGCCGAGCGCGCGGTCGTCTTGGCGCTGGACTTCGCCGGGGCCTTCTTCGCCGCCGTCTTCTTGGCGGCGGTCTTCCTGGCCGCGCTCGCCTCGCGCTCCGCCGTCTTCACCGCGCTGCTGCGCCGCAGCGACGGGCTGGGCGCCTTCTTCGCCGCCGGCGCGGGCTCCCGGGCCGGCGCGGCCGGCTTGGGCGCGCCCAGGCGCAGCCGGATCGGCTTCTCGCCCCAGATCTCCTCCAGGTGGTAGTACTGCCGGATGGCGGGCTGCATGATGTGCGCCACGGCGGCGCCGCAGTCCACGATGATCCACTCGCCGTTGTCCTCGCCCTCGATGCGCGGCTTGGGGAAGCCCGCCTCGCGCACCGCGTCCACCACGCTGGAGGCCAGCGCCTTGGTCTGCCGGTTCGACGTGCCCGATGCCACGATGACGCGCTCGAACAAGGGAGACAGGTGCTCGGTGTTGAAGACCTGGATGTCCTGGCCCTTCACGTCTTCGAGGCCATCGACGATGGCCCTCTGGAGTTTCTGCGTGTCCTTCTTCGCGGCGGTTTCAGTCGTCATCAGGCGGGTTGGTAGAGATGGTGGGATTCAATATAACTGGCAACGGCTGGCTCAACCAGCTCGGTGATGTCCTGCCCCGCTGTCAGCCGGGCACGGATCTCGGTGGCGCTCTCGGGCATCTGCGGCATGGCGATCGCTTCCACGCGCACCCCGGGCAGCGCCCGCAGTGCGGCGACTCCCTCGCCGGAGCCGCGGCCGGCCACGCACAGCACGGCCAGCCGGGCGATCTCCTGCCAGTCGCGCCAGGTGGTGAAGCTGGCCGCCTGGTCCTCGCCCATCAGCAGGTGCAGCTGCGCCCCGGGGTGGCCGGCATGCAGCTCGCGCAGCGTGTCCACGCTGTAGGTGGGACCGGTGCGCCTGAGCTCGCGGTCATCCACGCGGACCTGCGGCAAGGCCGAGAACGCCAGCCGCGCCATCGCGAGCCGGTGCGCGGCGGGAGACAGGGTCCTGGCCTTGTGCCAGGCGTCGCCGGTCGGGAAGACGTACAGGCGGTCCAGGCCCAGCTGCCCGATCGCCGCGCGCGCGAGCGCGACATGGGCGCGGTGCGGCGGGTCGAAGGCCCCGCCGAACATGCCCACCCGCTCGCCGGCGTGGCTCAAACCCAGTCCTTGCGCACCAGGAAGCGCTTGAGGAGCTCTTCCTCGCGCGAGCCCGGCTTGGGCTGGTGCTGGTAGGCCCAGGCGGCGTGCGGCGGCATGGACATCAGGATGGACTCGGTGCGCCCGCCGGACTGCAGGCCGAAATGCGTGCCGCGGTCCCACACCAGGTTGAACTCGACGTAGCGGCCGCGGCGCAGCAGCTGCCACTCGCGCTCCCACGGGGTGTACGGCGAGTCCTTGCGGCGCTTGAGGACCGGCAGGTAGGCGTCCAGGAAATGGTCGCCCACCGATTGCAGCAGCGCGAAGCTGCGGTCGAAGCCGTCCTCGAAGTAGTCGTCGAAGAAGATGCCGCCGATGCCCCGCGGTTCGTTGCGGTGCTTCAGGAAGAAATACTCGTCGCACCACTGCTTGAAGCGCGGGTACTTGTCCTCGCCGAAGGGCTGCAGGCTGTCGCGGCACACGCCGTGGAAGTGCACCGCGTCCTCTTCGTAACCGTAGTAGGGCGTGAGGTCCATGCCGCCGCCGAACCAGTACACGGGGGGCGCGTTGGCCGGCAGCGCGGCGAGCATGCGCACGTTCATGTGCACGGTGGGCGCGTACGGGTTGCGCGGGTGGAACACCAGCGACACGCCCATGGCCTCGAAGGAGGCCCCCACCAGCTCCGGACGGTGCTGCGTCGCCGAAGGCGGCAGCTTCGGGCCGCGCACGTGCGAGAAGCCGCAGCCGGCGCGCTCGAACACGTTGCCCTCTTCCAGGATCATCGTGACGCCCTCGCCCTGCAGCGGCTCGCCGGGCTCCTTCTTCCATGCGTCGCAGCGGAAGGGCTTGCCGTCGATCTCGCCGCAGGCGGTGGTGATGCGCTGCTGCAGGCCCGTGAGCCAGCCGCGCACGGCCATGATCCCGGATTCCATCGTCATCCTTTCAGGGCACGGTATCCGATGTCGCGGCGGTACTGGGCGCCGTCGAAGGAGATGCCGCGCAGCAGTTCGTAGGCGTGCATCTGCGCGGCCTTGACGGTGCTGGCGAGCACCGTCGCGCACAGCACGCGGCCGCCGGAGGTGACGGTCTGGCCGTCCTTGGCGGTGGTGCCGGCATGGAACACCACGGCATCCTCCGTGTCCCTGGGCAGGCCGTGGATGACGTCGCCCTTGCGCGGATCCATCGGGTAGCCCGCGGCGGCGACCACGACGCCCAGCGCCACGCGGCGGTCCCATTCCAGGTCCACCTGGTCCAGCCCGCCGGAAGTGGCGGCCATCATGACGTCGTAGAGGTCGGACTTCAGCCGCATCATGATCGGCTGGGTCTCGGGGTCGCCCATGCGGCAGTTGAACTCCAGCGTCCTGGGATGGCCGTCCTTGTCGATCATCAGGCCGGCGTACAGGAAGCCCGTGTACGGGATACCGTCCTTTTCCATCCCGCGCACGGTCGGCAGGATGATCTCGCGCATGGCCCGCGCGTGCACTTCGGGCGTGACCACGGGCGCGGGCGAATAGGCGCCCATGCCGCCGGTATTGGGGCCC
>DASWUI010000620.1:0-2105 GCA_036401715.1 Ramlibacter sp.
TGCGTGCGTTTCACCACTGGTCGTCCTGCATGTCGGGCCCAGTCTGACGGCTGCGGCGAGGGCCGCTGTCGGCCGAGCGACCGGCAGGTGGTAGGACAACGCCTCATCCATTGGATCTCGGTGGCGCTAGGATGCGCGCGCAGGAGGTGTTCCATGGAAGGCGTTTCGTCCCAAGCCCAGGCGGTGTTCCACGAACCGAGGGTGCGCGCGTTGCGCAACGACCTGGCGCTCGCATTGCGGGCGGCGGCCCGGCACGGGCTGGGAGAGGGCGTCTGCAACCATTTCAGCATCGCGCTGCCGCAGCGGCCGGACTGGTTCCTGCTCAATCCGCGGGGACTGCACTGGAGCGAGGTGCAGGGGCACGACATCGTGCTGGTGGACGCCGAGGGCCGGCGGCTCGCGGGCGCCCACCCGATCGAGCCCACGGCCCTGTTCATCCACGCGGCGGTGCACCGCATCGCCCGCAAGGCATGCGTGCTGCACACCCACATGCCTTACGCCACCGCGCTCACGCTGACGGACCTGCGCGGCCTGGACACCACGCTCTCGCAGAACGCCATGCGTTTCCATGGCCGGGTCGCCGTGGACGCGGCGTACAACGGGCTGGCGCTGGATGCCGCCGAGGGCGAGCGGATCGCGCGCGCCATGGGCGGCGCGGACGTCGCCTTCCTCGGCAACCACGGAGTGATCGTGTGCGGGGAGAAGGTCGGCTGGGCCTTCGACGACCTCTACTACCTGGAGCGCGCGTGCATGCACCAGGTGATCGCGCTCTCGACCGGCCGGCCGCTGCAGCCGGTTCAGCCCGCGCTGGCGGCGCGCGTGGCGGCCCAGACGGCCGGCGAGCGCATGCAGTCGGACCTGTTCTTCGAGAGCCTGCGCCGCATGGTGCGCTGAGGAGCCGGCGCCAGCACGAAGGCCGAGCCTTCGAAGGCGTAGAGCAGGGCGCGGCGCGGCTCGCCCGTCTCGAAGCTGTCGCCGGGCGCAAGGATCACGTCGCGCGGGTCGCCATCCAGCGTGAGCCACAGGGAGCCCGCGGTGCACAGGACGCGCGCCGAGGACGCATCGGGGATCGCGAACATCTGCCTCGCCGGCAGCGAGACGGTCGGGCCTTCGTTCATCGCCTGCTCCTTCGCATGCATCATGGGAATGACTATAGTGGCGGTTCCTCCCTAGCAAAAACGGTGAATCCGCATGCCACGCATGCATACAGCGAATGCGAAACGCGCCGACCTGCCGCGCTCGCGGCAGTTGCGGCTGGACCTCCTCCACACCTTCGAGGCGGCCGCCCGCCACCTGAGCTTCACGCGCGCCGGCGAGGAGCTGTTCCTGTCGCAGTCCGCCGTCAGCCGCCAGGTGCAGCAGCTCGAGGAGAGCGTCGGCGCCGCCCTGTTCGAGCGCGGCCACCGTGCGCTGGCGCTGACCGAGGCGGGGCGCATCATGCGGCGGGCCGTCGAGGACAGCCTCGACCGCCTGCGCGACGCGGCCGCGCGGGTCCGCGGCTCGGGCGCACGCCAGCAGGTCACGCTGACCTGCACGCCCGGCTTCGCTTCCTTCTGGCTGATCCCGCGGCTGGTGCGCTTCACGGCCACGCACCCGGAGGCCGACGTGCGCATCGCGGCGACGCTGGACCTGGTCGACCTCGAACGCGCCGGGGTCGACCTGGCGGTGCGCTTCGTGCCGAGCACGCAGGGGCAGGGCCCGCTGCTGTTCGAGGAAGAGGTGCAGCCCATGTGCGCGCCGCAGTTGCTGCGCGATGCGGCCCGGCCGCTGAAGACGCCGCGCGACCTCGAGCGGCACACGCTGCTCACGGTGGAGATGCGGGACGCGCCGCTCACCGTCGACTGGGATCCCTGGCTGCAGCTGATGGGCCTGGCCAGCGTCCACATGGCGCACACCGTGCGCTTCACGCAGTACGCCGAAGCGGTGGCGGCCGCCGTCGCCGGCCAGGGCGTGGTGATCGGGCGCCTGCCGCTGCTGGCCGACCTGGTGCGGCAAAAGAAGCTTGTCGCGCCCTTCCGCAGCCCCGCGGCCTCGCGCCGCGGCTACTTCGTCACCCTCGCACCGCCAGGGGCCCACAACCCGAGCGCGCGTGCGTTCGCGGACTG
>DASWUI010000621.1:0-3285 GCA_036401715.1 Ramlibacter sp.
GCCGGCGCGGTGAAGCTGACCACCAAGGGCAACCTGAAGCGTTTCAAGGAACTGCTCGAAGCCCGCGGCCACGAGACGGGCAGCTGGCGGGGTGCGGTGACGCACCACTGAGTGCCGGGGGAGTCGTGACGGCCAGGGGGCACAGCCGTCATCCCCGCGCAGGACGCGTCACTCCGCCCCGTGGCACTTCTTGTACTTCTTGCCGCTGCCGCAGGGACAAGGGTCGTTGCGTCCCGGCTCCGCGGGCTTGCGCAGCGGATCCACGCGCGGCCCCAGGCTGCGCCACAGCTGGCGCAGCTCGTACACGGCCCAGATCGCCGAAGCCAGCGTGTCCAGGCGTTCGTTGCTGACGCTGGGCGGGCCGTCCTCGCGGTACATGGAGACGGCCGGCTCGCCGGTGTCGCCTTCGGTGAGGGCGACGATGTCCTCCAGGGCGGCGTCGAGCATGTCCGCGGCCTCCGGGTCGCGCGGGGGCTCCCACTCCTCGGGCCAGGACTCCACCGCGTACATGAATCCCAGGGCCCAGACCTGCGCGTAGGCCGGCAGGTTGGCCAGGTCGCCCTCGAAGCGCTCTCCGGGCGGCAGCGAGAGGATGGCGCCGCGCGTGTCGAGCGCCTCGGGGTGGTAGGTGCGCTCGTCCTCCAGCACTTCCACCGGCTGGTCGAGCGCGAACGCGATCTCCTGCCAGCGGCGGCGCCAGCGCCAGACGAATTCCATGTGCTCCATGGGCCGGAAGTCCTCGCCCAGCAGCACGGGCCAGTACTCGTCGGGCGGCACCTCGCGCCGCATGCACACCAGCGCGGCGAGGAAGCCCTCGCAGAACTCCCATTGCGGAATCTCCTCGTCCTGCTCGCGCATCAGGTCGAGCTCGCCGTCGAGCGCGTCGAAGTCCTCGGGGGTGAGGGGGCCGGGCCCCAGGGTGGCGGGGGCGGCAGGCGGAGGTGTGGTCATCGTGGCGGAAAGCCGCAGGGGCAAGGCAGGGCGGTGATTATCCGTCGGGCCTGCGGCCCGCGGCCTTGCGGGGCCGTACGCGGCCGCAACGCGGATGGCCGCGGCTAGCGTTCCGCGCTGGCCCGCGCAGCCTCGATCACGGCTGCCAGCGCGCCCAGCTGCGCGCGGTGCTCGGCCGCGAGCCGCTCCACGATGCGCCGCCCCTTGGCCGTGAGGTGCACTTCCACCAGCCGCCCATCGTCCTTGTTGGCCTGGCGGCGGACGAGCCCGGCGTCCTCGCAGCGGGTCACCAGCGCCACCACGCCGTGCGGCGCGGTCTGCAGGCGCTCGGCCAGTTCGCCGATGCTGGCCCAGTCCCGGCCGGGGAAACCCTGCGTGTGCAGCATCAGGTGGTGCTGCACGGCCGTGACGCCCGCCGCGCGGGAGGCTTCCTCGCCGAAGCGCAGGAAGCGCCTGAGCTCGTAGCGGAACAGCGACTGCCGCTCCAGCGCCGCCTTGTCCAGCGGGCGCAATGTCCTCGTATCCATCTTCTCCGTCCTGCCGGGCCGTCCCCGTGGCCGACTTTACACCGGCGGCCGCCGCGGAAATACATCATGGCATGATGCATATACATCGCGGCATGATATAAATCGCCGCGTAGCAACCATGGAGACAAGATGCGATGAAGTTACGCATCCGCAACCAGAAGGATTTCGCGGCGGGATTGCTCTACGTCGCGTTCGGCGCCGCCTTCAGCCTGGGCGCGCTCAACTACAAGCTCGGCGAGCCCGCGCGCATGGGGCCGGGGTGGTTCCCGTTCTCGATCGGCATCCTGCTGGTCCTGGTGGGGCTCCTCACCGCCTCGACGGGTTTGCGGGTGGACGCACCCGAGGAGAAGGTCCGGCGGCCCGACTGGCGTGCGATCGCCTGGATCATCGGCGCCGTCGTGCTGTTCGGCCTGCTGCTGCAGCCGCTGGGCATGGTGGTCTCGCTGGCCGTGCTGGTGGTGGTGTCCAGCCTCGCCAGTCACGAGTTCACCTGGAAAGGCGCGCTCGCCACCGCCGTGGCACTGATCGCCTTCAGCAGCGCCGTCTTCATCTGGGGCATCCAGCTCCAGATTCCCCTGTGGCCGTCGTTCCTGCGCTGAGGCAAGAATGGAACAACTGATCGCCAACCTTTCGCTGGGGTTCGATACGGCGCTGAGCCTGCAGAACCTGCTCTACGCCTTCGTGGGCTGCCTGCTCGGCACGCTCATCGGCGTGCTGCCTGGCCTGGGCCCGTCCACCACGATCGCGATGCTGCTGCCGATCACGTACACGCTGCCGCCGGTGGCGGCGCTGATCATGCTGGCCGGCATCTACTACGGTTCGCAGTACGGCGGCTCGACCACCGCCATCCTGGTGAACCTCCCCGGCGAGTCATCGTCGGTGGTCACGGCCATCGACGGCTACCAGATGGCGCGCAAGGGGCGGGCCGGCACGGCACTGGCGACCGCCGGCATCAGCTCCTTCGTGGCCGGCTGCTTCGCCACCCTCGTGATCGCCGCCTTCGCCGTCCCGATGTCCGAACTGGCCTTCAACTTCGGCCCGGCGGAGTACTTCTCGCTGATGGTGCTCGGGCTGGTGGGCGCCGTGGTGCTGGCGTCCGGCTCGCTGGTCAAGGCCATCGGCATGATCCTCGTCGGCCTCGCGCTGGGCCTGGTGGGGACCGACGTCAACTCCGGCGTGGCGAGGTATTCGTTCGACATCCCGGAGCTCACCGACGGCATCAACTTCGTGGCGGTCGCGATGGGCGTCTTCGGCTTCGCGGAGATCATCGTCAACGTGGAGCAGCGGGAACACCGCGAGACCTTCACCAACAAGGTCACCAGCCTGTTCCCGAAGATGGAGGACTTCAGGCGCATGCTGCCGGCGGCCGCGCGGGGCACGGGCCTGGGTACCGTCCTTGGCATGCTGCCCGGCGGCGGCGCCACGCTGTCGGCCTTCGCCGCCTACACGCTGGAGAAGAAGCTCTCCAGGCACAGCGCGGAATTCGGGCGGGGCGCGATCGAGGGCGTCGCCGGGCCGGAAGCGGCCAACAACGCGGGCTCGCAGACCTCCTTCATCCCGCTGCTGACGCTGGGCATCCCGTCGAACGTGGTGATGGCGCTGATGGTCGGGGCGATGACCATCCACAACATCCAGCCCGGTCCGCAGGTCATGACCAGCAACCCCGACCTGTTCTGGGGCCTGATCGTCAGCATGTGGATCGGCAACGCCATGCTGATCGTGCTGAACCTGCCGCTGATCGGCCTGTGGGTGCGGCTGCTCAAGGTGCCGTACCGCTTCCTGTATCCGGCCATCCTGGTGTTCTGCT
>DASWUI010000622.1:0-2148 GCA_036401715.1 Ramlibacter sp.
CCGCGGTGAGCGCGGTGGCCAGCGCGGTCTCGGCGGCGGCGAGCTCGGCCAGCACGTTGGCGGGCGCCGACGGGCCCTTGAGCGCGTTGAGCCGGTCGGCCGCCGCGTCCAGCCGGTCCAGCGCCTCCCACAGGTTCTCGGGCACCGCGGCGAACCAGGACTTCACGGTCTCCAGTTCGGCCGCCGTCATGGCGGCGCGCGCGGTGCCGACGGCATCGATCTTGGCCTGCAGTGCCGCCCGCTCGGTGGCCAGCGTGCTGGCGTCCAGCTCGGCCTGCGTCTTGTCGGGCGTGGACTTCATGGCCGCATGCAGCGCCTTGTCGTAGGCCTGCTGGGCCGGCCGCACGTTGGCGACGGCCGTGTCCACCGCCGTGAGTTTCGCCAGCGCCGCCTCGCGCGCCGTCTTCTTGCTGCCGTCGTGCAGCCGCCCGTGCTGCCAGCGCGTGAGGATGGGAAAGCTGGTGGCGGTCGCCGCGGGCAGTTCGGAAAAGCGCTGCAGCGTGGCGCGGTCCGACTCCAGCTGCGGCGCGGCGTCGGCCACGGTCCGCACCGCCGCGGCGGCCCGCTCGAAGCGGCGCTGCGCCTGGGCGAGCGCGCCGGTGTCGGCGGTGAAGGCGGCGGACTCCACGTCGGCGGCCACCACCAGCGACTGCTGCACCTGCGCGCGCCGGGCCCGCACCCGGCCGAGGAAGCTCTTGGCGGCGGTCGTGCTGCTGGGGAACTCCCCTTCCACCCGCGCCCGCGCCGTGGTCTCGTAGGCCGTGAGCGCCGCCGCCGCGTCGGCCGCCAGCGTGGCGAGCTCGCCGGTGGTGAGCGCGGTGATCATCTTGCCGCGCGCCTCGGCCTCGCGCTCCTCGCGCTTCTGCTGGCGCAGCGCCGCGGCGAGCTCCTCCTCCAGACCGGCCTGCTGCGCCTCCAGGCGCGCCAGCTCCGCGGACTGCGCCTGCACCGCCAGGTCGGTGGTGGCGAGCGTGGCCTGCGCCTCGGCCAGCGCGACCAGCGCGGTCTCCATGCCGGCCAGCAGCGGGTCGCCGTCGGCGGGCATGGGGATGCCGGCCAGCGCCTTGCGCGCGGCCTCCACCGCCTCCGTCTGGGCCGTGACCGCGGCGCTGGCGAGCACGCGCAGGGCCCGGGAGCCCGTGAGCTGGGCGCGCTGCGCCGTCACCTCGCTGCGCTGCGTCGCCACGCGCGGGGTCAGGCGCGCGATCTCTTCGGTCCAGTACTGCATGAGGGGCGTGGGCATGGTGGGGTCCTCCGGTTCAGCGGGCCGGGGCGGCGGCAGGCGCCTCCTCCGCGGGCCAGTCTTCGTGCGCGGGGAAGCCCGGGTGGGCCCGCCCCGCCTTGTCGTATTCGCGCTCCACCGCCTGCAGGAAGTGCCGCTGGTGGATGCGGGTGCCGGCGGCGGCCGCGAGGAAGGCGGCCGCCAGCGCGGCGTTCTTGATCTGCGCGCCGGAGATCGGGTACCAGGCCGCGAGTTCGGCCAGGTCCGTGTCTTCGGCCAGCGGCGCGGCGGCCGGCAGGTGCAGCCGCCACAGCGCCTCGCGCGCGGCCGCATCGGGCTCCGGGAATTCGACGATGAACTCGAAGCGCCGCGAGAATGCGCTGTCCAGGTTGGCGCGCAGGTTGGTGGTGAGCACGCCCACGCCCTCGTAGCGCTCCAGGCGCTGCAGCAGGTAGGCGGTCTCCAGGTTGGCGTAGCGGTCGTGCGCGTCGTTGGCGTCGGTGCGGCGGGCGAACAGCGCATCGGCCTCGTCGAACAGCAGCAGCGCGCGCGAGCGTTCGGCCACGTCGAACACGGCCGCGAGGTTCTTCTCCGTCTCGCCGATCCACTTGGACACCAGGCTGGCGAGGTCCACCGCGAGCACGTCCACGCCCAGCGCGCGCGCCATCACCTCGGCCGCCAGGGTCTTGCCGGTGCCGGGCGGGCCGAAGAACAGCATGCGCACGCCGCGCCGCTCGCTGCGCCCCTGCGCGAAGCCCCAGTCGTCCAGCACGGTGATCTGCTGCAGCACGCGCCGCACGGCCGCGTCGAGCTGGCCGCGTGCGCCCGGCGGCAGCAGCAAGGCCTCCCAGCCGGCGCGCGGCACGATGCGCTGCACCCCGGGGCGCGCGCTCCAGGGCGTGCGCGCCCGGATGCAGTCGCCCACC
>DASWUI010000623.1:0-2704 GCA_036401715.1 Ramlibacter sp.
ATCGAGCCGCCGAACTTGCGCACCTGGTCGAACACGAGCGCGTTGACGCGCTCCTCCTGGTCGCGCAGGAAGGCCTGCATGTCGCCGCCCTCGGGCGCCTGCACGTTGTAGTGCAGGTTGCCGTCGCCCAGGTGGCCGAAGTTGACCAGCCGCACGCCGGCGATCTCGCGCATCAGCAGCGCGTCGGTCTCGGCGCAGAAGTCGGGGATGCGCGACACGGGGATCGAGATGTCGTGCTT
This sequence comes from Ramlibacter sp., assembly GCA_036401715.1. Classification (GTDB taxonomy): domain Bacteria; phylum Pseudomonadota; class Gammaproteobacteria; order Burkholderiales; family Burkholderiaceae_C; genus Ramlibacter. The sequence goes on from DASWUI010000623.1 coordinate 240, forward strand.
GATGTTGAGGCCTTCCTCGGCCTGCGCCAGCGGGATGTTCTCGCGGATGTGCCAGAGGGCGCGCGCCTGCGCGATGTTCTCGGCCACCACCGCGTCGGTGGCGCAGCCTTCCTCCAGCGCCGCTTCCAGCAGCCGCTCGAACTGCGCGCGCGCGTGCTCCTCCGACTCCTGGTCGGCGTTCTCCAGCAGCACGCAGTAGGCGGACTCCTGCTGGAAGGGCACGCGCAGCTGCGGCATGTGCTTGACGACCAGGCTGAGGGCGAACTGCCCCATCACCTCGAAACCGGTGAGGCCGGCGCCCAGGTGCTTGTGGGCCAGCCCCAGCAGCGCCAGCGCCGCCTCCATCGAGGGCACGGCGGCCCAGGCGGTCAGCGTCGCCTTGGGCAGCGGGTACAGCTTCATCGTGGCCGCCGTGATCACGCCGAGCGTGCCCTCGCTGCCGATGAAGAGATCCCGCAGGTCGTAGCCCGTGTTGTCCTTGCGCAGCCCCGACAGGCCGTCCCACACCTCGCCCTGCGCGGTGACGACTTCCAGGCCCAGGCACAGCTCGCGCGCGTTGCCGTAGCGCACCACCTGCGTGCCGCCGGCGTTGGTGCCCAGGTTGCCGCCGATCGTGCAGCTGCCTTCGGCGGCCAGGCTCAGGGGGAACAGGTAGCCCGCGTTCTCCGCCGCGTCCTGCACGCTTTGCAGGATGCAGCCGGCGTCGACGGTGATGGTCAGGTTGGCGGCGTCCACCGCGCGCACGCGGTTCATGCGCGTGAGGTTCAGCACCACGGCGCGGCCGGAGTCGTCCGGCGTGGAGCCCACCACCATGCCGGTGTTGCCGCCTTGCGGGACGATGGGCGTGCCGGCGGCGGCGCAGGCGCGCACCACGGCGGCCACTTCCGCCGTGGAGCCCGGGCGGACCACGGCGAGCGCCTTGCCGCGGGCGCGGCGGCGCCAGTCCATCTCGTAGGCGCTCAGGTCGCCGTCGGTGAGCACGTTGGCGGCGCCGACGGCGCTACGCAGCTGGTTGATCAGTTCGGTCATGTTGCTTGGCATTCCGCAGGCGCAGCCGCACGTGCACTGCGCAGGCGATGAACAGGGTGAGGGAGAGCGCGATCTGCAGCGCGGGCAGCAGGCCCTCGCCCGCGCGCACCACGCCCTCCATGAAATAGGGCCACACCAGCAGGCTGACCCAGCGATAGGTGTACATGCGGCGCTTGAGCAGGCCGGCCACGGGGATGCACAGGGGCAGCACCTTGAGCGCCCAGAGGCTCGGCTTCGCCGGCAGCCACAGTTCCCACGCGAGGCCCACGAGGATCAGCGCGAGGAGGCTGGCGACGGCGATCCAGCGCGTGGCTTCGACGGCGGGGGGGACCTGGACGGCTTCGGAGGCATGCATGGGGGATGGCATCATAAAGCGATGAACCTGCGCCAGAACCTGCGCCAGCTGCTCGACGACCTTGCGCGCTTCCCCTGGCTGCCCACCGCGCTCACCCTGAGGGAGCGCTTCCGCGAGGACCGGCTGGGGCTGTCCGCCAGCAGCCTGACCTTCACCACCACGATCGCGCTGGTGCCCTTCTTCACCGTGGCGCTCGCGCTGTTCACGGCCTTTCCGATCTTCAGCAAGCTGCAGACCAACCTGCAGCAGTGGCTGGTGGAAAGCCTGGTGCCGGACGCGATCGCGCGCCAGGTGCTGGGCTACCTGACGCAGTTCGCCGGCAAGGCCAGCCGCCTGGGCGGGGTCGGCCTGGCGGCCCTGGTGGCCAGCGCCCTCGCCCTGGTGCTGACCATCGACCGCACGCTCAACGGCATCTGGCGGGTGCGCCGCTCGCGCCCGCTGGGGCAGAAGGTGCTGATCTACTGGGCGGCGATGACGCTGGGGCCGCTGCTGATGGCGGCGAGCCTGGGCACCACCTCGTACGTGATTTCGGCGGGCCGCGGCCTGGTGTCGGCGATCCCCGGCGTGGTGTCCTTCCTGCTGAACACGGTGGAGTTCGTGCTGCTGGCGGGGGCGCTCACGGCGCTTTACCGCTACGTGCCGAACACGCCGGTGCGGCGCTCGCATGCGCTGGTCGGCGGGGTGTTCGCCGCCGTCGGCATCGAGCTGGCCAAGCGCCTGCTGGCCTGGTACCTGGGCCTGGTGCCCACCTATTCGGTGGTGTACGGCGCCTTCGCCACCGTGCCCATCCTGCTGGTGTGGATCTACATCGCGTGGCTGATCGTGCTGTTCGGCGCCGTGGTCGCCGCCTACCTGCCCAGCCTGCTGGCCGGGCCCCGCCGGCGCGGGGGCGGGCATGGCTGGCAGTTCCAGCTGGCGCTGGAGGTGCTCAAGCACCTGCACGGCGCGCGCTCGGGTGCGCGGCGCGGCCTGAGCGCCAGCGAGCTGGCGAACGTGATGGAAGTGGACGTGCTGCAGCTCGAGCCGGTGCTGCAGACGTTGGTGCAGCTGGACTGGATCGGCCGGCTGAACGAGCTGGAGG
>DASWUI010000624.1:0-4093 GCA_036401715.1 Ramlibacter sp.
TCCATGCCATGGATTGCGGGTCAGGCCCGCAATGACATGGGATGCATTCCTCCTGGTCCCCGTAGGTCGTGGTGAGCGGCGCAGCCCGAACCGCGGCATCCGCAGCCCTCCTCACCCCCTGCCTTCCACCGCCGCGCGCAACGCGCGGCGCTTCTTCTGCGCGCGGATGTTGAGCATCTCCACCGACAGCGAGAACGCCATCGCGACGTAGATGTAGCCCTTGGGCACGTGGAAGTCCATCGCTTCCGCAGTGAGCGCCATGCCCACCATCACCAGGAAGGCCAGCGCCAGCACCTTCACCGAGGGGTGCGTCTGCACGAAGTTGCCCACCGGCCGCGCCGCGAACATCATCACCCCGACGGCCGCCACCACCGCGGCGACCATCACCGGCAGTTCGTCCACCATGCCCACCGCCGTGATCACCGAATCGAGCGAGAACACGATGTCGATGATCGCGATCTGGCCGATGATCGACCAGAACATGGTGCGTCCGGCGCGCGCGCGGGCCCCCGCTTCCGCCTCCGGCCCGTGCTCGTCGCGCGCCTCGACCTCCATGAAGATCTCGTGCGAGGCCTTCCAGAGCAGGAACAGGCCGCCGGCCAGCAGCACCAGGTCGCGGCCGCTGAAGCCGCGGCCCAGCACCGTGAACAGGTCGTTCGTGAGGTCCATCACCCAGCTCAGGGAGAACAGCAGGGCGAGCCGCGTGACCATGGCAAAGCCCAGCCCGAGCCGCGTCGCCCTGTTGCGGTGCTCCGGCGGCAACCGCCCGACCAGGATGGAGATGAAGACGATGTTGTCCACGCCCAGCACGATCTCCAGGGCCGTGAGCATGAAGAAGGCGATCCAGACGTTGGGGTCGAGCAGCATGTCCATGGGGAGCGAGCCTAACGCGGAGCCAAGAAAAAAGGCCTGCTTGCGCAGGCCTTCGTGCTGTGGGAAAGATCCCCGGCTTACTTCTGGCCCAGGACCCAGGAAGCCAGCTTCTTGGCTTCGGCCTCGTTCACCTGGGCATTGGCCGGCATGGGCACGGGGCCCCAGACGCCGGAGCCGCCCTTCATGATCTTGGCGGCGAGCCTGTCCACGGCGTCCTTCTGGCCGGCGTACTTGGCGGCGACTTCCTTGTAGGCCGGGCCGACCAGCTTCTTGTCCGCGGCGTGGCAGGCCATGCAGTTCTTGGCGGTGGCCAGCGCCTGGTCGGCCAGAGCCGGCGCGGAAAGGGCGGCCAGGGCCGTCAGCGCAAACAGGGCTCGTTTCATAGTCAGGGTCCTCGTTGAGTTACAGTGCTTCAACGGTATTGTACGGTTGGGCGTTGACTCGCCCGACGTGAAGGAATTGTGAAGGAGGGGGACGAATGTATCTGCTCGGCCTGGGCATCATCCTGCTGGCCATGAAGTACCTGGAGATCGGCCCGCCGGCGCAGTGGTCCTGGTGGGCGGTGCTGTCGCCTTTCGCGCTGGCCGTCCTGTGGTGGAGCTGGGCCGACTGGTCCGGTTACACCAAGCGCAAGGCCGTGGAGCGCGAGAACGCGCGGCGCCAGGCGCGCATCGACAAGAGCCGCGAGCAGCTCGGCCTGGGGACCAAGAAGTCGGGGCGGCGCTGACGCCCCGGCGTTTCAGCTGCCCAGCGGCGGCGCGTGCTTGCGCTTGAGGGGGCGGATCGCCGGCCCCTCCACCACCGTCCCGTCCGGGCGGAACCGGCTGCCGTGGCAGGGGCAGTCCCAGGTCTTTTCCACGCTGTTCCAATGCACCTTGCAGCCCACGTGCGTGCACACGTTGGACACCGCGAACAGCTCGCCGTCGGGGGCCCTGTAGGCCGCGAAGGTCTCGCCCTCGGCGTCCACGATCGCGCTGTCGCCGGCCTTCAGTTCCGCCAGCTTCTCGTCCTGCCGCCGCGTCAGGTAGTCCTTCACCAGCTGCTTGACCACCAGCACGTTCTCTTCCAGGATGCTCTTGCCGCCCTTGATCGGCGACAGCCGGCCCGGCCGCACCAGGTCGGCGAACGCCGCCTTGTGCCCCAGCAGTTCCGCGGCGATCAGGCGGGCGGCGACCGTGCCCCAGGTGAGGCCGTCGGTGGCGAAGCCGGTGGCGATGAAGCAGTCGGAGTGGTTGCGGCCGATGTAGGGCAGGGCGTCGGCGCCGTGGTAGTTCTGCGCCGACCACCGGTGCGTGACCGGGCGGTCGCCGAAGTGCCTGCGGGCCAGCTCCTCCAGCGCCATCAGGCCGGCGGTCGCGTTGTGGATCCCCACCTTGTGTTCCTGGCCGGCGCAGATCAGGAAGTGCCGGTCGCCCGCCTGCAGCGTGCGGATCGACAGGTGCTCGTGGCCCTTGTACCAGAAGGTGCCCGGGCCGGGCGGGGCGTCGGGCATCCACTCCATGGCGATCGCGTACTCGCGGTGCACCGGCATCTCGGTGTGCACCAGGTGCACGCCCAGCGGCGTGTGGGTGGCCATCACGATCTCCCGGGCGGTGACCGAACCGGTCGCGGTGACGGCGCGCCTGGCCTTGGTGTCCAGCTCGATGACGCGCGAGTGCTCGTGGATCACCGCCCCGGCTTCCACCGCGCGCCGGGCCAGGGCGACCACATAGGCCTGCGGCTGGAACTGCGCCTGGTGCTGCAGCACGAGCACGTCGCCCGCGGCGGGCGGCAGCGGGGAGGCGACGCTGCCGCCGCGCTCCACCGCGCAGCCGGCGGCGCGCAGCGCCTCGAATTCCTTGCCGATCGATTCCTCGTGCGCGGCATCCGCCCACTGCACCAGCGGGCAGCGGCGGAAGCCCACGTCCGGCAGCAGCCGGCAGCGCTCCTCGATGAAGGCGACGGCGCCGCGGCGCTCGTTGGCCACCTGGCGCGCGACGTCCGCCCCCCACTTGGAGGCGATCTCGCGCATGCCGTTGGCGACCGTCTCGTACAGGTTGCCGGTGGAGTTGCCGGTGGTGGCGCAGCCGATCTCGCCGGCCTCCAGCAGCACCACCCTGGGCTTGTTCGCGGTCTTCTGCTCCGCCAGCAGGTCCGCCAGGGTGACGCCGGTGATGCCGCCGCCGATGATCAGCACGTCGGCCGTGATGTCGCCGTTGAGCATGCCGTAGCCGGTGGGCGCGGCCGTTCCCCGCCAGACGGAAAGCGTCTCCATGAGGTGTTCTCCCTGCGAAAGACCTCATGCTAGGCAGCGGCTTGCGCGGGGCACGTAGGACGGGGACGACAGGGAGCGTTCCGGGGGCCGCAACGTGGCGGGCGGGGAACCCGCTCCCCGTCGTTCCCGCGCAGGCGGGAACCCAAGGCTTCCAAGGAAAAAGAGCGGCCCGCGGGCCGCTCTTCAACGCCTTGGGTCCCCGCCTGCGCGGGGATGACGCGTCAGAGGCCGTGTCGGCCGGCCTGAGGGGTCACTCGTACAGGTCCAGCACCGCGCCCTTGCTCGCGCTCGAGGCATTGAACGCGAACTTCGCCTGCACGCCGCGCGTGTAGCGCGGCTCGGGCGCCTTCCAGCCGGCGCGGCGCCGGGCGATCTCGGCCTCGGGCACGTTCAGCTCCAGCTTCAGCTGGTGCGCGTCGATGGTGATCGAGTCGCCTTCGTTGACGAACGCGATCGTGCCGCCGGCCGCCGCTTCCGGCGCCACGTGACCCACCACCATGCCCCAGGTGCCGCCCGAGAAGCGGCCATCGGTGATCAGGCCGACGCTCTCGCCCAGGCCGGCGCCGATCAGCGCGCCGGTGGGAGCCAGCATCTCGGGCATGCCCGGGCCGCCCTTGGGACCCAGGTAGCGCAGCACCCTCACGTCGCCGGCCTTGATCTTCCCGTCCAGGATGGCCTGCAGCGCCGACTGCTCGTCGTCGAACACGCGCGCCGGGCCGGTGATCACCGGGTTCTTCAGGCCGGTGATCTTGGCGACCGCGCCTTCCGGCGACAGGTTGCCCTTGAGGATGGCCAGGTGGCCTTCCTTGTACATCGGGTTCTCGATGGTGCGGATGACGTCCTGGTCCTTGCGCGGCTGCGCGGGGATGTCCGCGAGCGTCTCGGCGATGGTCTTGCCGGTGATCGTCATGCAGTCGCCGTGCAGCAGGCCCGCGTTCAGCAGCACCTTCATCACCTGCGGGATGC
>DASWUI010000625.1:0-5028 GCA_036401715.1 Ramlibacter sp.
TACCAGTTCATGAAGTGGGGCATGCAGGCCTTCGACACCTTCGGCGTGGTGCCGCCCGGCTTCGGCATCGTGCACCAGGTGAACCTGGAGTACCTGGCGCGCGGCATCCACAAGCGCGAGGACGGCGTCTGCTACTTCGACTCGCTGGTCGGCACCGACAGCCACACGACCATGATCAACGGCATCGGCGTGGTCGGCTGGGGCGTGGGCGGCATCGAGGGCGAGGCGGCGATGCTGGGCCAGCCCGTGTACTTCCTCACGCCCGACGTGGTGGGCTTCGAGCTCACCGGCAAGCTGCGTGAAGGCTGCACCGCCACCGACCTCGTGCTGACCGTCACCGAGCTGCTGCGCAAGCACAAGGTGGTCGGCAAGTTCGTGGAATTCTTCGGCGAGGGCACGCGCAGCCTGGCCGTGCCGGACCGCGCGACCATCGGCAACATGGCGCCCGAGTACGGCGCGACCATGGGCTTCTTCCCGGTGGACGAGCGCACCATAGCCTACTTCGAGGGGACGGGGCGCAGCAAGGACGAGATCCGCATGCTGGAGGCCTACTTCAAGGCGCAGGGCATGTTCGGCGTGCCGATGCCGGGAGAAGTGGATTACTCCACCGTGGTGCGCCTGGACCTCGGCGAGGTCACGCCCAGCCTGTCCGGCCCCAAGCGCCCGCAGGACCGCATCGAGATCGGCAAGGTGGCGAGCACCTTCAAGGCGCTGTTCTCCCGCCCCATCGCGGAGAACGGCTTCAACAAGTCGCCCGAGCTGCTGCAGACGCGCCACCTGGTGCAGCGGCCCGGCAACGAAGCGGTGGAGCTGACCCCGCCGGACAACCCGCCGGCGCCGCTGGCCGCGCCGCGCTTCGAAGTCGAGATGGAAGCGAACAAGCCCACGCCGCCTTCCGCGCATGCGATGTCGGTGCCGCACGTGGAAGTGGGCGACATCACCATCGGCAACGGCGACGTGCTGATCGCGGCCATCACCAGTTGCACCAACACCTCCAATCCCGGCGTGCTGCTGGCGGCCGGCCTGCTGGCCAAGAAGGCGGTGGAAAAGGGCCTGAAGGTCAAGCCGCACATCAAGACCTCGCTGTCGCCCGGCTCGCGCATCGTCACCGAGTACCTGAAGGAAGCAAAGCTGCTGACCTACCTGGAGCAGCTGGGCTTCACGCTCGCCGGCTACGGCTGCATGACTTGCATCGGCAACTCGGGCGACCTCACGCCGGAGATCAACGAGGCGATCAGCCAGAGCGACCTCGTGTGCGCCGCGGTGCTCTCCGGCAACCGCAACTTCGAGGCGCGCATCCACCCGAACATCAAGGCCAACTTCCTGGCCAGCCCGCCGCTGGTGGTGGCCTACGCACTGGCCGGCACCGTGCTGAAGGACCTGATGACCGAGCCGGTCGGCCAGGGCAAGGACGGCAAGGACGTCTGGCTGGGCGACATCTGGCCCTCCAGCGAGGAGATCCACAAGCTGATGAAGTACGCCATGGACGCGAAGGCCTTCCGCGCCAACTACGGCAAGGTCAGGAGCGACCCGGGCGAGCTGTGGAAGGGCATCGAGGGCGTCTCGGGCGACACCTACAACTGGCCCGAGAGCACTTACATCGCCGAGCCGCCGTTCTTCGACGGCTTCACGCTGGAGCCGCCGGCGGCCGCGGGCGGGCAGAGCACCGGGACCGGCGCGGCCGTCGCGATCCGCGACGCGCGCATCATCGGGCTGTTCGGCGACTCGATCACCACCGACCACATCTCGCCGGCCGGCTCGATCAAGGACACCTCGCCCGCGGGCCGCTACCTGCAGGAGCGCGGCGTGCTCAAGCCGGACTTCAACAGCTACGGCTCGCGGCGGGGCAACCACGAGGTGATGATGCGCGGCACCTTCGCCAACGTGCGGATCAAGAACCTGATGCTGCCGCCGGGCCCGGACGGCTCGCGCGAGGAGGGCGGCCTCACGCTCTACCGCGGCGCCGAAGGCCAGGCGCAGAAGATGTTCATCTACGACGCGGCCATGAAGTACATCGCCGAGGGCCGGCCCACCGTGATCTTCGCAGGCGAGGAGTACGGCACCGGCTCGTCCCGCGACTGGGCCGCCAAGGGCACGCAGCTGCTGGGCATCAAGGCGGTGATCGCGCGCAGCTTCGAGCGCATCCACCGCAGCAACCTGGTGGGCATGGGCGTGCTGCCGCTGCAGTTCCAGGGCGACATGAGCTGGCAGTCGCTGGGCCTCACCGGCGAGGAGCTGATCGACATCGAGACCGATCCGCAGCTGCGCCCGCAAAGCCAGGCGGCGCTGGTCATCCGCGGCCCCGATGGCAGCAGCCGGGAAGTGAAGCTCACGCTGCGCATCGACACGCCGATCGAGGTGGACTACTACCGGCACGGCGGGATCCTGCCCTTCGTGCTCAGGCAATTGCTTGCGGCGTGAGCTGGGAACTGCTGGTTGCGGGGGGCGGCATCGCCGGACTGGCGGCCGCGGTCGCGGCGCGCCGGGCGCGCTGGGAGGTGCGCCTGTTCGAGCAGGCGCAGACCTTCTCCGAGGTGGGCGCCGGCATCCAGCTCGGGCCCAATGCGACCCGCATCCTGCGCGAATGGGACCTGCTGCAGGGCGAGCTGCGGCAGCAGGCCGTGGCACCGCCGCGGCTGCGGGTACGGGACGGCACCGACGGCGACGAGCTGGGCGTGCTGGAGCTGGGCGATGCGATGGTGGCGCACTACGGCGCCCCCTACCTCACCGTGCACCGCGCCGACCTGCAGGCCGCCCTGCTGGCCGCCGCGCGTGACGCGGGCACCCGGCTGCACCCGGACACGCGCGTGCACGGCGTGCAGCAGCGCGCGGATACCGTCGCGGTGCGCACCGAGGCGGCGGACGAGATCGAGGGCGACGCGCTGGCGGCGGCCGACGGCGTCTGGAGCACCCTGCGCGGCGCGGTCGTGGCCGATGGCGGTCCGCAGGCGACCGGGCACCTGGCCTACCGCGGCCTGGCCCGCCAGCAGGACCTGCCGGAGCGTTTGCGCAGCAGCGAGGTGACCGTGTGGCTCGCGCCGCGCATGCACCTGGTCACCTACCCGGTGCGCGGCGGCGAATGGCTCAACGCGGTGTGCGTGGTGCAGGGCACGCAGCCGGGCGACCCGCGCGACTGGGACCACGCGGCCTCGCAGGCCCAGCTCGATGCCGCGCTGGGACCGGTCTGCCCCGCGGTGCGCGAGCGGATCGCGGCGGTCCCGTCCTGGCGTCTGTGGGTGCTGCATGCGCGTCCGCCGGTGGCCGCGCCCGAGGAGATGGCCAACGGCCGCATTGCCTTGCTCGGCGATGCGGCCCACCCCATGCGCCCGTACCTCGCCCAGGGAGCGGGCATGGCCATCGAGGACGCGCGCGAGCTGCAGCGCGTGCTCGGCGGCGTGGCCGAGTCCCTCATGGACGTGCCCACGGGCCTGCGGCGCTATGCGCTCAATCGCTGGCAGCGGGTCGCGCAGGTGCAGGAACGCTCGCAGCGCAACGGAACGATCTTCCATGCCACCGGGCCGCTGCGCATGGCGCGCAATGCGGCGATGTGGACGATGGGGGCGCGGCTGCTGGACCAGCCCTGGTTGTACGAGGGTGTCGCGTGATCGCGACAGTCAGCCCGGTGTAGGACGTGGTGAGCGCACAGCCGAACCGCGACACTCACAGGTCCGTGCGCAGCTGCCAGATCTCCGGGAACAGCACCACGTCCAGCATCTTGCGCAAGTAGCTCACGCCGCCCGTGCCGCCGGTGCCGCGCTTGAAGCCGATCACCCGCTCCACGGTGGTGACGTGCCGGAAGCGCCAGAGCCGGAACGCATCCTCCAGGTCGGTGAGTTCCTCGCCCAGCTGGTACAGGTCCCAGTGCTGCTCCGGCTGGCGGTACGGGATCAGCCACGCCTGCTCCACTTCCTTGCTCGCCACATAGGGCTGCGTCCAGTCCCGCTCCAGGTGCGAGGCCGGCACCGGCAGGCCGCGGCGCGCCAGCAGGCGCAGGGCCTCGTCGTACAGCGAGGGCGCTTCGTACGCTGCGCGCACCACCGCCAGCCGCTCCGCGTGGTGCTCGTGCGGCTTGAGCATCGCCGCGTTCTTGTTGCCCAGGCGGAACTCGATGCAGCGGTACTGCCAGCTCTGGAAGCCGCTGGAGGTGGCGAGGTAGGGCCGGATCGCGCTGTACTCCGCCGGCGTCATGGTCGCCAGCACGTCCCAGGCGTGCACCAGCTGCTCCATGATGCGCGACACGCGCGCCAGCATCTTGAAGGCGGGCGGCAGCTCGTCGCGCGCGATGCAGTCGATGGCCGCCGACAGCTCGTGCAGCATCAGCTTCATCCACAGCTCGCTGGTCTGGTGCTGCACGATGAACAGCATCTCGTTGTGGTCGGGCGAGAGCGGCTTCTGCGCCTGCAGGATCGCGTCGAGCTGCAGGTAGTCGCCGTAGCTCATGTCGCGGCTGAAATCCAGCTGCGGCTTCTCGGCGTGGACGATGTCCTCGGGCTTGGGGTCGGGCATTCAGGTCACCGCTTGCTGTCGCTGGAATTCGGGGCGCTCCCACTCACGGGTCTCGAGCACCTGGCGCAGGTGTTCGACCGCGTGCCACACGTCCTCGCGGCGCAGGTACAAGGGCGTGAAGCCGAAGCGCAGGATGTCGGGGCGGCCGGCGCGGAAGTCGCCGATGACGCCGCGCGCGATGAGCGCCTGCACGATCGCATACGCCCCGGTCTCGCGCGTGAGGCACACCTGCGAGCCGCGGCGCGCATGCTCGCGCGGCGTGGCCAGGCCGAGGCCGTGGCCGGCGCAGCGTTCCTCCACCAGCGCGATGAACAGGTCGGTGAGCGCCAGCGACTTGGCGCGCAACGCCGCCATGCCGCCCAGCGGCTGCGCCGCCAGCACGGTGTCGAGGCCGCACTCCAGCGCCACCATGCTGAGAATCGGTTGCGTGCCGCACAGATAACGGGCGATGCCGGGCGCGGGCCGGTAGTCCGGCGTGAATTCGAACGGGGCCGCATGGCTCCACCAGCCGGCCAGCGGCTG
>DASWUI010000626.1:0-4006 GCA_036401715.1 Ramlibacter sp.
AAAAAGCAGTAACCTGCGCGCCATGGCGATCGCGCAGCAGCTCGGCGGACACGAGAAGGACCTCGGCGGGGGCTTCCTGGTGCGGCGGCTGCTGCCCGACGCCCGCCAGCGCAGCGTCGGCCCCTTCATCTTCTTCGACCACTTCGGCCCCGCCGAGGAGCTGCCGGGCGTCAACCACGACGTGCGGCCGCACCCGCACATCGGGCTGGCCACCGTCACCTACCTGTTCGACGGGGCCATGATGCACCGCGACAGCCTGGGGACGGAGCAGCTGATCCTGCCGGGCGCCATCAACTGGATGACCGCCGGGCGCGGCATCGTCCACTCGGAGCGCAAGCCCGCCCACCTGCGCGAAATGCGCTTCGTCAACCACGGCCTGCAGCTGTGGACCGCGGTGCCGCTCGCGCACGAGGAAGCCGATCCCTCCTTCTCGCACACCCCCGCCGACGCGATCCCCGAGCTCAGCGTCGGCGACGGCCGCGCGCGGGTGCTGGTGGGCGAAGCCTTCGGCGCCCGCTCGCCGGTGCCGGCCCTGTCGCCGACGCTCTATCTCGACCTGTGGATACCCGCGGGCGGACGCATGGAGTTGCCGCCGCTGGCGGCGGAGATGGCCCTGTATCCCGTGGAGAGCGGGATCGAACTGGATGGCGAGCCCCTGCCGGAGCGGGAGATGGGCGTGCTCGTGCCGGGCGTGCCGGCCCTGCTGTTCGCGCCCACCGGCGCGCGCGTGGCGCTGGTGGGCGGCGCGCCGCTGGATGCGCCGCGCCACATGTGGTGGAACTTCGTCTCCAGCCGCAAGGACCGCATCCTGCAGGCCAGCGCCGACTGGGAGGCGATGCGCATGGGAACGGTGCCCGGCGACGAGGAGGAATTCATCCCGCTGCCGCCGTCGCGGTTCACGCCGCCGGAGCCGCGGTCCTGAACCGTCGTCCCCGCGGAGGCGGGGATCCAGGGTTTCCATGCGCGCGCCGCGCTGCCTTCAACGCTTTGGGTTCCCGCCTTCGCGGGAATGACGGGGTTCGAGCGTCGCATCCAGCGCCTCCCTCTCATCGAACACGAAGCACCTCCCCTGGAAATGCGCCCCGCCCGTTTCCTCCAGGTACTTCAGGATCCCGCCCTCCAGCTGCCAGACGTCCTGCAGCCCCGCCTCCCGCATCAGCAGCGCCGCCTTCTCGCAGCGGATGCCCCCCGTGCAGAAACTCACCACCGTCTTGCCCTGCAACTCGTGCAGGTGCCCGCCCAGTGCGTCCGGAAACTCGCTGAACCTGTGCAGGCGCCAGTCGATGGCCCCGGCGAAGGTCCCGTAGTCCACCTCGAAGGCATTGCGCGTGTCGAGCGTCACCACCGGCCGGCCCGCGTCGTCGTGGCCCTGGTCCAGCCAGCGCTGGAGGGTGCGCGCCTCCAGCGCGGGCGCACGGCCCGCGGCGGGGCGGATCGCCGGATGGTTCATGCGGATGATCTCCCGCTTGTGCTTGACGAGCATGCGCCGGAAGGGCACGTCCGCCGACCAGCTTTCCTTGGCCTGCAGGTCGGACAGGCGCGGGTCGGCGCGCAGGTGCGCCAGCAGCGCGCCGACCGCTTCCGCCGCGCCCGCCAGGAACAGGTTGATCCCTTCCTCGGCCAGCAGGATGGTGCCCTTGAGCCCGAGAGCCCTGGCGCGCGCCAGCAGCGGCTCCCGCAGGGCGGCGGCGTCCGGCAGCGGCACGAACTTGTAGGCGGAGACGTTCAGGACTTTGTTCACGGCAGGGGAATCTCTCGGGATGTCAAGGGGGGCGCGTTTCCTACAATCGAACCATGTTCGTGCACCTGCGCCTCCACACCGAATTCTCCGTCGTCGACGGCACCAACCGCATCGAGGAGATCGTGAAGGCCGCCGCGGCCGACCAGCAGCCGGCGCTGGGCATCACCGACCTCAGCAACCTGTTCGGCGCCATCAAGTTCTACAAGGAAGCGCGCGGCGCCGGCCTGAAGCCCGTGATCGGCTGCGAGCTGATGCTGCAGGGCCTGGGCGCCGATGCGGCCGCCACCTCGCGCGTCGTGCTGCTGGTGCAGAACCACCGAGGCTACCTGAACCTGTGCGAGATCCTGGCGCGCGCCTGGACGCGCAACGTGGTGCGCGCGCAGGCCATCGCGAAGCTCGAGTGGCTGCAGGAGCTTTCGGAAGGGCTGATCCTGCTGTCCGGCGCCCAGGCCGGGCCGGTCGGCCAGGCCCTGCTGCAGGCCGACGAGAGCCGCGCTTCCGAAGTCGCGCTGCAGCTGGCCGGCCTGTTCCCGCACCGCTTCTACATCGAGCTGCAGCGCGCCGGACGCAACGAGGACGAGGCGCACGTGGCCGCGGCGGTGCAGCTGGCGGCGCGCCTGAACCTGCCGGTGGTGGCGACGCACCCGGTGCAGTTCACCCGGGAGGAAGACTACGAGGCGCACGAGGCGCGCGTCTGCATCTCCGAAGGCGAGATCCTGGGCAATGCCCGCCGCGTGCGCAAGTTCACCCGCGAGCAGTACTTCAAGACCGCCGCGCAGATGGAGGCGCTGTTCGAGGACATCCCCTCGGCCGTGGCCAACACGGCGCAGATCGCGCGCCGCTGCAACCTGGTGCTGGAGCTGGGCAAGCCCCGCCTGCCGAACTTTCCCACGCCCAACGGCATGCCGATCGAGGAGTACTTCCGCTACGCCTCCCACGAGGGCCTGAAGGAGCGGCTGCTGCACCTGTACCCGGACGAGGCCGAGCGCGAGAAGCAGCGCCCGCGCTACGAGGAAAGGCTGGAGTTCGAGCTGGGCACCATCGTGAAGATGGGCTTTCCCGGTTACTTCCTGATCGTGGGCGACTTCATCAACTGGGCGAAGAACAACGGCTGCCCGGTCGGCCCGGGCCGCGGCTCGGGTGCCGGCTCGCTGGTGGCCTACGCGCTGAAGATCACCGACCTCGACCCGCTGCAGTACAACCTGCTGTTCGAACGCTTCCTGAACCCCGAGCGGGTGTCGATGCCCGACTTCGACATCGACTTCTGCCAGGGCAACCGCGACCGCGTGATCGAGTACGTGAAGGAGAAGTACGGGCGCGACGCGGTGAGCCAGATCGCCACTTTCGGCACCATGGCCGCGCGGGCCGCGGTGCGCGACGTCGGCCGCGTGCTCGACATGAGCTACACCTTCTGCGACGGCATCAGCAAGCTGATCCCGAACAAGCCGGGCACGCACATCACGATCGCCGACGCGCTCAAGCAGGAGCCCCTCCTGGCCGAGCGCTACCAGCGCGAGGACGAGGTCAGGACGCTGCTGGACCTGGCGCAGAAGCTGGAGGGCATGACGCGCAACGTCGGCATGCACGCCGGCGGCGTGCTGATCGCGCCCGGCAAGCTGACCGACTTCACGCCGCTGTACCAGCAGCCGGGCAGCGACTCCGCCGTGAGCCAGTACGACAAGGACGACGTGGAAGCCGCCGGCCTGGTGAAGTTCGACTTCCTGGGACTGGCCACGCTGACCATCCTGGAGCTGGCGCGCGAGTTCATCGTCCGCCGCCACCCGGGGCAGGAAGGCTTCAACTTCGAGGGCGTCCCGCTGGACGACGCGGCCACCTACAAGCTGTTCTCCGACGGCAAGACCGAGGCCGTGTTCCAGTTCGAATCCCGCGGCATGCAGGGCATGCTGCGCGACGCCCGGCCCACGCGCCTGGAAGACCTGATCGCGCTGAACGCGCTGTACCGCCCGGGCCCCATGGACCTGATCCCCAGCTTCGTGGCGCGCAAGCACGGCCGCGAGGTGGTGGAGTACCCGCATCCGCTGGTGGAGCCGGTGCTGTCCGAGACCTACGGGATCATGGTGTACCAGGAGCAGGTGATGCAGACGGCGCAGGTGCTGGGCGGCTACTCGCTCGGCGGCGCCGACCTGCTGCGCCGGGCCATGGGCAAGAAGAAGCCCGAGGAGATGGCCAAGGAGCGGGTCAAGTTCCGCGAGGGCGCGAAGAAGACGCACAACATCGACGAAAGCAAGGCCGACGAGATCTTCG
>DASWUI010000627.1:0-7227 GCA_036401715.1 Ramlibacter sp.
TGCCGGATTCTACCGGATGCGCGGCGCGGGCCGCGCCGCGCACGGCTGCAGGCTCAGGAAAGGTCTGCCAGCAGCGAGGCGCGCATGGCATCGCCGACGCGGGCCACGGTCTCGGAATAATTCGGATGATCGACGCCGGCAGCCAATGCCGCGCCCGCGCGCAGCGCCGACACCATGGCGGCGCCCAGCTCGAAGCGGAGGAAATGCACCGAGGAGGTCTTTTCGGCGTTTTCCCGCTCCAGATCCTCGTCGGCAATCGCGTAGACGCGGTCGCAACCGTCGACCTGGACCCAGACCCTGTCCTCGATGCCGATCAGCCGGGCAAGTTTTTCCCGGCGCTCGGCTTCATCAGGGTACTCGATCATCATCGTCGCCTTCCAGTTGCTGCCGTCCGGCACCAGGGGCGCGTAGGCATCGATCTCCTGCTGGATGCCCTCCTCCTCGAAGATCTTCTCGATGCGCAGCATCTCCTGGATCTGGTAGCGCATCGTCAGCTCGCTTTCGAACTGCACGGAGACGTGCTCGCCCAGCTGCACGCTGCGCAGCTTGCGGTGCGCGACCAGCTCGCCGTGGTGCTGCTTGCGCCATTTCGAATAGGCCTCCAGCGTCATCAGGCTGTCGGCGGTGATCTTGCCGGTGGTCTGCATGATGTTCATTCCAGTCCGTAGGCCTTGCGGATCAGGGAGATCGGATGCTCCAGCCGCGGCGCGCCGAGGCCGTTGCGGTCGAAGCCCTGGTCGATGTGGTGCCCGCCCAGGGGACAGTCGGAGGCGATGTAGTCGGGCGCGCCGCCCTGCGGGTGCTCCGCCATGCGCTTGAACAGCGGCTTGCCGATCTTCATCGCCACTTCGTGGTACGGCTTCTTCACGCCGAAGGTGCCGGCGTGCCCCGAGCAGCGCTCGTTGGTGTGCACGAAGGTGCCGGGGACCATCTTGAGCAGCTCCTCGGTCTTGCGGCCGATGTTCTGCACGCGCGTGTGGCAGGGAACGTGGTAGCTCACCTTGCCCAGCGGCTGCGGGAATTCCGTCTTCAGCAGCCCGTCGCGGCGGCGCGCGCCCAGGTACTCGAAGGGATCCCACATCGCCTCCTTGACCGCCTGCACGTCGGCGTCGTCGGGGTACATCAGCGGGATCTCCTGCTTGAACATCAGCGTGCAGCTGGGCACGGCCGACAGGATCGCGTAGCCTTCCCGCGCGTACTTCGCCAGCACGGGGATGTTGGCGCGCTTGCTCGCGTCCACCGAATCCAGGTCGCCGAGCTCGAGCTTGGGCATGCCGCAGCACTGCTCCTTCTCGACCAGCACGTAGGGCACTTCGTTGTGCGCGAGGACCTTCAGCAGGTCCATGCCGATGCCCGGCTCGTTGTAGTTGACGTAGCAGGTGGCGAAGATCGCGACCTTGCCCGGGGTGCGCTCGCCGTTCTTCACCGGCAGGTCGGCGGCCTTGGGCGCCGCACTGCGGAACTTGCGGGTGGCCAGCGCCGGCAGCCAGGCGTTGCGGTCCACGTGCAGCGTGCTTTCCATCAGCGCGCGCATCGGCTTGGTCTGGTTCACCGCATTGGCCGCCTGCACGACGATGGGGATGCCGGCGAACTTGCCGTGCACGTCGGTGGACGAGAGGAACTTCGAGCCGAAGTCCACGCCGCCGTTCTTGAACTTGATGGCCTTGGCGCGCAGCATGGTGTGCGGGAAGTCCACGTTCCACTCGTGCGGCGGGACGTAGGGGCACTTGGTCATGTAGCACAGGTCGCACAGGTAGCACTGGTCGACGACCTTCCAGTAGTCCTTCTTGTCGACCGCGTCGATCTCGCCCGTGCTGCCTTCGTCGACCAGGTCGAACAGCGTGGGGAAGGCGCCGCACAGGCTGACGCAGCGGCGGCAGCCGTGGCAGATGTCGAAGATGCGCTCCAGTTCCTTGAAGGTGGCGCCTTCGTCGTAGTAATCGGGGGATTTCCAGTCGATGGGGTGGCGCGTGGGCGCCTCGAGACTGCCTTCGCGGACGGCCATGGGGTGGTGCTTCGCGTTGTTATGAAGGGCTGGAATGATGGCACGCGGGTGCCCCCACCCCAGCCCTCTCCCGCTGGCGGGAGAGGGAGGAGAGCCGGCGACGCCGGATCAGTCGGCCAGTTCGTTCAGCGCCTTGGTGTAGCGGTTGGCGTGCGAGCGCTCCGCCTTCGCCAGGGTCTCGAACCAGTCGGCGATCTCGTCGAAGCCTTCCTGGCGCGCGGTCTTGGCCATGCCCGGGTACATGTCGGTGTACTCGTGGGTCTCGCCGGCCACCGCAGCCTTCAGGTTGTCGCGCGTGCTGCCGATCGGCAGGCCGGTGGCGGGGTCGCCGACCTGCTCCAGCCACTCGAGGTGGCCGTGGGCGTGGCCCGTCTCGCCTTCCGCCGTGGAGCGGAACAGGGCCGCCACGTCGTTCTGGCCTTCCACGTCGGCCTTGTTCGCGAAGTACAGGTAGCGGCGGTTGGCCTGGGACTCGCCGGCAAAGGCGGCCTTCAGGTTCTCTTCCGTCTTGGAACCCTTGAGTGTTGCCATGGTGATCTCCTTGGAGGTGGATGGGGAGGAAGCCTGACGCTCCGGCGGGCCGGAGACGCTGCAAGCGTAGTGAGCCGCGGCGATGCCGTCTAATAGCCAGACTCAATGCATCTCATGGAATATGGCTATCGATAAGGTCCAGTTGATAACCACTCTCAACTGGTCCCGCGCAACCGTCGACCGGGTCCGCGCATTACGGTAAAGTAAATGCGTTACGCATTGTTGAACGATCAGGAGAACCCCATGGCCGCCGTCCTCCAGCGCCCCGCCGCCCTTCCCGCGCCCGCGCCCATCCAGCAGTTGCACCACTACGCCTACCGGGCGCGCGACGCCGAGGAGACGCGCCACTTCTACGAGGACATCCTCGGGCTGCCGCTCTACCACATCATCCAGAGCGACTACGTGCCGAGCACGGGCGAGTACTGCCCCTACACGCACTTCTTCTTCCGGCTCCAGGACGGCTCGTTCATCGCCTTCTTCGACCTCGGCGACGACCAGGCCTGCGAGCCCTCCCCCAACACGCCCAAGTGGGTCAACCACATCTCCTTCCGCGTCGACTCCATCCAGGCGCTGAAGGACATGAAGGCCCGGCTGGAGGCGCACGGGGTGGAAGTGCTCGGCATCACCGACCACCACATCTTCCACAGCATCTACTTCTTCGACCCCAACGGCATCCGGCTGGAGCTCACCGCCCAGCTGGCCGACGAGTTCCAGATGCTGCAGGAGAGCAAGACCGCGCACGCGCGCCTGGACGAGTGGACCGCGCGCAAGGAACAGTGGCGCAAGGACCGCGCGGCGGGCAAGGTGGCGGCGCCGCTGAAGCCGCAGCAGAATGACCGGCCGGAGTTCGTGAAGAAGTAAGTCGGCGCCAGGAGGAACAGGATGGCGGAAAGCTACCAGGAGGCCGGGTTCACCAACGGCTATGAATTCACCCAGGGCAGCGGCTACGAGCTGCCGGAATACCCCTTCCGGGAACCGCCGGAGATCGCGTCCGGGGAACCCAGCCACCACCCGATCGTCATCGTCGGCGGCGGCATCACCGGCCTGACGGCCGCCTGCGCGCTGGCGCAGTACGGCATCCCGGCCGTGCTGCTGGACGAGGACAACACCGTCGGCGTCAAGGGCGCGTCCTCGCGCGGCATCTGCTACACGCAGAAGTCGCTGGAGATCTTCGAGCGGCTCGGCGTCTACGACCGCATCGCCGCCAAGGGCATCCAGTGGAGCGTCGGCCGCACCTTCGCGGGCAAGGACGAGGTGTACTCCTTCGACCTGCGGCAGCAGGCCGCCTTCAACCTGTCCACCCAGCCGCCCTTCATCAACATCCAGCAGTTCTACATCGAGGGCTACCTGGTCGAGCGGATCTACGAGCTCGGGCACGTGGAGCTGCGCTGGCGCAACCGGGTCACCGCCTTCGAGCAGGACGGCGAATGCGCCACGCTCACCGTCAGCACGCCGGCCGGCGAGTACCGGCTGCGCGCCGACTACGTCATCGACGCCACCGGCTCGCACAGCCCCTTCCGCAAGTGGGTCGGCGCCTCCGTCACCGCGAAGAAGGGCGACGACCGCTGGTGCATCGCCGACGTGCGCTTTTCCAGGCACCCGCCGGTGGAGCGCCACACCTGGATCGAGGCGCCGTTCAACGAGAACCGCGCGGTCTGGCAGCACCTGATGGGCGACAACGTCTGGCGCATCGACTACCAGATGGCGCCCGACGCGGACCCGGCCGAAGTGAGCCGCGAGGACGTCGTGCGCGAGCGCCTCACCCGCCAGTTCGGGCCGGACGCCGGCGTCGAGATCGTCTGGGTGGGCCCGTATGCCTACCGCAGCGAGTGCGTGGACCGCATGCGGCACGGCCGCGTGTTCTTCATGGGCGACGCGGCCAAGGTGGTCAGCCCCTTCGGCGCGCGCGGCGGCAACACCGGGATCGCCGACGCCGACAACCTGGCCTGGAAGCTCGCCGCCGTCCTGAAGGGACGCGCCGCGCCGGCGCTGCTGGAGAGCTACCACGACGAGCGCCACGAGGCCGCCCGGCAGAACGTGCAGGTGACCAACCGCACGGCGCGCTTCCTGCGTCCATCCACGCCGACGGAGAAGCTGTTCCGCGATGCGGCCCTGGGCCTGGCGCGGCAGCACGTCTTCGCCCGCCAGTTCGTCAATACCGGCCGCATGGCCGTCGCCAATCCCTACACCCACTCGAGCGCGTGCGACACCACCGGCGGGCAATCCGTGCAGAACGTCGCCTTCGAATGGCCCGACCGCACCGAGGGCAAGGTCAACGACCTGCTGCGCTGGGCCGATGGCCGGCTGCTGGTGCTGGTGTTCGGCACCGCCTCGCCCGCCGCCCTGGAGCGGCTGCGGGGGCTCGCGGAAACGGCGCCGATCCGCTGCGTGCAGGTCCTCGGCCCCACCGAGCGGCCGGGCGCGCGCGAATTCGTGCGCGATCCCAAGGGGCACCTGCAGGGCGCCTGCCACGTGTTCGGGCACGCCTGGGCGCTGGTGCGGCCGGACAGCTACGTGGCGGCGACGGGGGAAAGCATAGACGCATCGCTGGTCCACGCCGTCGGACGCGCGCTGGGCGCCACCCTGGAGGAATCGGCATGAAGACCACCTTGAACCAGCAGGACGCCGACGGCTTCTACGAACAGCTGCTGGACGCCCACCAGGGCCTGACCGAGCAGCAGTCCGCGCTGGTCAACGCGCGGCTCATCCTGCTGCTGGCCAACCAGGTGGGCGACGCGAAGGTGCTCAGGGAGTGCGTGGAGGCCGCGCGGAGGATGGAATGAGGGGATGGCTCCCGGCCTGCGCGGGGATGCCGCCTGCGCCGCGAGGCGGCACCCGTAAAATCCCGGGGTGAGCACCGAACAACCCGGGCTGAACAGCCTCTCCAAGTCCTTCGAACCCGCCGCCATCGAGGCGAAATGGGGCCCGCTGTGGGAACGGCGCGGCTATGCCCGCGCCGGCTTCCGCGGCACCGGCGCCCCCCGGCCCGGCGAGCCTTCCTTCGCGATCCAGCTGCCGCCCCCGAACGTGACCGGCACCCTGCACATGGGGCACGCGTTCAACCAGACCATCATGGACAGCCTGACGCGCTACCACCGGATGCGCGGCTTCAACACGCTGTGGGTCCCCGGCACCGACCATGCGGGCATCGCCACCCAGATCGTGGTGGAGCGGCAGCTGCAGGAACAGGGCGTCAGCCGCCACGACCTCGGCCGCCCCGACTTCGTGAAGAAGGTGTGGGAGTGGAAGGAGAAGTCCGGCAACACCATCACCACGCAGATGCGCCGCATGGGCGACAGCGTGGACTGGTCGCACGAGTACTTCACGATGGACGAGAAGCTCTCGAAGATCGTCACCGAGACCTTCGTGCAGCTGTACCGCCAGGGCCTGATCTACCGCGGCAAGCGCCTGGTCAACTGGGACCCGGAACTCAAGACCGCCGTGTCCGACCTGGAAGTGGAGAGCGAGGAGGAGGACGGCTTCCTCTGGCACATCCGCTATCCGCTGGCCGACGGCTCCGGCCACCTCACCGTGGCGACGACGCGGCCGGAAACGATGCTGGGCGACGTGGCCGTGATGGTCCATCCCGAGGACGACCGCTACCGGCACCTCGTGGGCAAGTACGTGAAGCTGCCCCTGTGCGACCGCGAGATCCCCGTCATCGCCGACGCCTACGTGGACAAGGCCTTCGGCACCGGGGTGGTGAAGGTCACGCCCGCGCACGACCCCAACGACTACGCCGTGGGGCAGCGCCACCAGCTGCCGATGATCGGCGTGCTGACGCTGGACGCCAAGGTCAACGACAACGCGCCGCCGGCCTACCGCGGCCTGGACCGCTTCGTGGCCCGCAAGAAGGTGGTCGCCGACCTCGAGGCGCAGGGCCTGCTGGAAGAGACCAAGAAGCACAAGCTGATGGTGCCGCGCTGCGCGCGCACCGGGCAGGTGGTGGAGCCGATGCTGACGGACCAGTGGTTCGTGGCGATGACCAAGGTCAGCCCGCAGGACCCCACCCGCAAGTCGATCGCGCAAAAGGCGATCGATGCCGTGGAGAGCGGCGAAGTGCGCTTCGTGCCGGAGAACTGGGTCAACACCTACAACCAGTGGATGAAGAACATCCAGGACTGGTGCATCTCCCGCCAGCTCTGGTGGGGGCACCAGATCCCGGCCTGGTACGACGAGCAGGGCGAGGTCTACGTCGCGCGCGACGAGGCCGAGGCGCAGGCGCAGGCGCCGGGCAAGAAGCTCACCCGCGACCCGGACGTGCTGGACACCTGGTACTCGTCGGCGCTGGTGCCCTTCTCCACGCTGGGCTGGCCGGAGAAGACGCAGGACATGGACCTGTACCTGCCGTCCACCGTGCTCGTGACCGGCTACGACATCATCTTCTTCTGGGTCGCCCGGATGATCATGATGACGACGCACTTCACCGGGCAGGTGCCGTTCCGCCACGTGTACATCCACGGCCTGGTGCGCGACTCGCACGGCAAGAAGATGAGCAAGTCCGAAGGCAACGTGCTCGACCCGGTCGACCTGATCGACGGCATCGCGCTGGCGCCGCTGCTGGACAAGCGCACCACGGGCCTGCGCAAGCCGGAGACGGCGCCCACGGTGCGCAGGAACACCGAGAAGGAGTTCCCGGAAGGCATCCCGGCCTACGGCGCCGACGCATTGCGCTTCACGTTCGCGGCGCT
>DASWUI010000628.1:0-1542 GCA_036401715.1 Ramlibacter sp.
GCCGCACCAGCCGCTCGATGCCGTCGAACAGCCACTGCACCAGCAGCGCGAGCAGCGCCGCCGGCACCGCGCCGGCAAGCATGGTCGCCGTGTCGTTGACCGCGAGCCCGGCCACGATGCGTTCGCCGAGTCCGCCGGCGCCGATGAAGGTGGCGACGGTGGCCATGCCGACGTTCCACACGGCCGCCGTCTTGATCCCGGCGAAGATGGCCGGCGCCGCCAGCGGCAGCTCGATGCCGCGCAGCACCTGCCCCTCGCGCAGTCCGAGCGCGAGGCCCGCCTGCCGCATCCCCGCGGGCAGGGCGCCGAGCCCGGCATGGGTGTTGCGCACGATCGGCAGCAGCGCATAGACCGCCAGCGCCAACAGCGCGGGCACGAAGCCGATGGCGCCGACGATGGCGATCAGGAAGGCGAGCAGCGCCAGCGAAGGCACCGTCTGCACGATGCCCACCACCGCCATCACCCACGCGGCCAGCCCGGGCCTGCGGTGCGCCAGCACCCCGAGCGGCACACCGATCGCGACCGCGATGGCCAGCGAGGCGAACACCAGCGCCAGGTGTTCGCGCAGCAGCCGCGGCAGGTCGGGCGCCAGCAGCCGGTCCAGGAAACCGGGCGGGGGCGCAGCGGCGGGCTTGACGCGCGCCAGGAAGTCGCGCGCGACCGCCTCGAAGGAGCGGCCGTCGATCTCGACCTGCGCGTTGAGGGCGCGCATGGCGGCTTCGTCGATGCGGCCGGCCAGGGCGGCGGCCAGCGGGCGCTCGTCGACAGCGGCGCGCATCAGCAGGACCGCGTCGTAGCGCGGGAAGAAGGCGCGGTCGTCGCGCAACACGCGCAGCCCCAGGCGGGCGATCTGCGCGTCGGTGCCGTAGGCGTCGATCACGTCCACCTGCCCGGCGGCCAGCGCCTGGTAGGCCAGGCCGTGGTCCAGGCCGCTGCCGGGCCTGAAGGGCAGGGCGTAGGCGCGCTGCAGCGCGGGCCAGCCGTCGGCGCGCACCAGGAACTCGTGCGACAGCCCGAGGCGCAGCGGCTCCTTGCTGCGCGCCAGCTCCGAGATCGTCGCGATGCCGAGGCGGGCCGCGTCCGCTTCGCGCATCGCCAGCGCGTAGCTGTTGTTGAAGCCGAGCGGCACCACGGCCTTGAGGCCGCGCGGGGCGAGCCAGGCATTGAGCTGCTCCAGCGAAGGCGATCCCTCCTTCTTCAGCAGCTCGCGCACGATGGTGCCGGTGTATTCCGGGTAGACGTCGATGCTGCCCGTGGCGAGGGCCTGCTCCATGACGGCGGTGTTGCCCAGGCCCTGGCGGTGCTCGGCGGGCACGCCGGCCTGCACCAGCACCTGGCGCACGATTTCGCCGAGCACGTAGCTTTCGGTGAAGCGCTTGGAACCGACGACGACCGCCTGGGCCGCGGCCGCGAAGGCCAGCAGCCAGAGCGCGAGGGCGCAGCGCCAGATCCTGTGAGTTCCCGCGGCGGTGAGCATCGCCGCAGTATCGATGAAACCGGAAGCGGCCACCGTCCGCGGGTTCGGATGCGGGCGCCTTGGAT
>DASWUI010000629.1:0-6443 GCA_036401715.1 Ramlibacter sp.
CATCACACCCGTGATGCGCTGCTCGCCGCCGGCGACCTGCCGGGCCAGGTCCCGCGCCACCGCGGGCTGGCGCCGCCAGTCCTTGCCGGAATTGGCGTGCGAGCAGTCGACCATCACCCGCTCCGGCGCGCCCGTCTTGCGCAGGATGGCGCAGGCGGCGTCGATGTCCCCCTGCCGGTAGTTGGGCCCGCGCGAGCCGCCGCGCAGGATGATGTGGCAGTCGTCGTTGCCTTCGGTCTCGAACACGGCCGCCACGCCCATCTTCGACATTCCGATGAAGGCGTGCGGCGAACGGCAGGCGACCAGCGCGTCGGCGGCCATCTGCACGCTGCCGTCGGTGCCGTTCTTGAAGCCGATCGGGCAGCTCAGGCCGGACGCGAGCTGCCGGTGGCTGGGGCTTTCCGTCGTCCGCGCGCCGATCGCGCCCCAGCTGATCAGGTCGGAGATGTACTGGGGGCTCAGCAGGTCCAGGAACTCGGTGCCGGCGGGCACGCCCAGCTGCGCGACTTCCAGCAGCAGCTGGCGCGCCAGCCGCAGGCCCTCGTTGATGCGGAAGCTGCCGTCCAGCCGCGGATCGTTGATGAAGCCCTTCCAGCCCACGGTCGTGCGGGGCTTCTCGAAGTACACGCGCATGACCGGCAGCAGGTCCCCGCGCAGTTCGCCCGCCAGCGCGCGCAGCCTGCCCGCGTATTCCAGCGCCTGCTCGTGGTCGTGGATGGAGCAGGGCCCGACCACCGCCAGCAGCCGCTCGTCCCTGCCATGCACGATGGCGGCGACCTCCTCCCGGCTGCGCTCCACGAAGGCCTGCACGGCGTCGTCGGCGGGCAGCTCGTACTGCAGCAGGGCCGGGGAGATCAGCGGGCGCACCTCGCGGATGCGGACGTCGTCCAGCCGGGTGGCCTGGGGCATTTCTTCGGCGCCTTCCGGGCGCGCGGCGGTGGTGGGGCTCATCGTGTTCTCCTGCCTGCACTATATTGGCTGCCCATGGCATTCGCTTCGCTGACGGTCGGGGATGCGCCGCTGCGCATCGAATACGAATGGGCCGGGCGCGCCGGCGCGGGCGCGCCGGTGCTCGTCTTCCTGCACGAAGGCCTGGGCTCGGTGGCCATGTGGCGCGACTTCCCGCAGCGGCTGTGCGATGCCGCCGGCCTGCGCGGGCTCGTGTATTCGCGGCCGGGTTACGGGCGCTCCAGCCCGCGCGCCGAGGGCGAGCAGTGGGGGCCCGATTTCATGCACCGGCAGGCGCGCGAGGTGCTGCCCGCCCTGCTGCGCGCACTCGACGTCGAGCAGCCCTGGCTGTTCGGCCACAGCGACGGCGGTTCGATCGCGCTGCTGTACGCCGCGGCCTTCCCGCAGGCACTGCGCGGCGCCGTCGTGCTCGCGCCGCACATCCTGGTGGAGGAACTCTCGGTGACCAGCATCCGGCAGGCCCGCGAGACCTATCTCGGCACCGATCTGCGGCAGCGCCTGGGCCGCTACCACGACGACCCGGATTCGGCCTTCTGGGGCTGGAACGACGCGTGGCTCTCGCCGGCGTTCCGCGGCTGGTCGATCGAGGACGAGATCGGCGCCATCCGCTGCCCGCTGCTGGCCATCCAGGGCGTGGACGACGAGTACGGCACGCTCGAGCAGGTCCGCGGGATCCAGCGCCGGCTGCCGCAGGCGGAGTTGCTGGAGATTCCGAACTGCGGGCATTCGCCGCACAAGGACCATCCCGAGGTGGTGATCGGGGCGGTGACGTCCTTCTTCGCCGCGCACATGTCATCCCGGGCCTGACCCGGGATCCACTGCCGCCATCGCGCCACGCCGAGGTGATTGCGGGTGGAGCCCGCAATGGCATGAGGCGGGGATGTTCGACTTATCCCAAGGGGCACCGGAACAGCTTCAACGACCGCGCCACCAGCCGCGTCGCCTCCCCCGCCGCATGGGTCTCCCGCGCCTCGTCGTTGCTCGTGTCCACCAGCAGTTCCCAGCCCGCGCAGCCCGGCACCTCCGGCAAGCGGAACTCGAGGTCCTCGTGCGAGGCCGACAGCATCAGCAGCAGGTGGTCGTCCACCAGCGGCCGTCCCTGGCGGTCCGTCTCCTTCAGCCCGTTGCCGGCGAGGAACATCGCCAGCGACTGCGTGTGCGCGTTCTGCCAGTCCTCGTCGGTCATCTGCTCGCCGTCGTGGCGGTACCACTCGACGTCGTGGATGTCGCTGCCGCGGATGGGGCGGCCGGAGAAGAACTTCTGCCGGTGCAGCGCGGGGTGGCCCTTGCGGATGCGGATGAGGCGGCGCGTGAACTCCAGCAGGCCACCGTCCGCGCGCGCCCAGTCGTACCAGCTGGTCTCGTTGTCCTGGCAATAGGCATTGTTGTTGCCCCGCTGGGTGCGGCCGAACTCGTCGCCGCCCAGCAGCATCGGCGTGCCCTGCGACAGCAGCAGCGTGGCGAGGACGTTGCGCTGCTGGCGCGCACGCAGCGCATTCACGGCGGGATCGTCGGTCGGCCCTTCGGCGCCGCAGTTCCAGGAGCGGTTGTCGTTGTGGCCGTCGCGGTTGTCTTCCCCGTTCGCCTCGTTGTGCTTGTGGTTGTAGCTGACCGAGTCGGCGAGCGTGAAGCCGTCGTGCGCGGTGACGAAGTTGATGCTGGCCGAGGGCTTGCGGCCGTCGCCCTGGTACAGGTCGCTGGAGCCCGTGAGCCGGTAGCCCAGGTCGCTCGCGAGGCCGCCCTCGCCCTTCCAGAACGCGCGGATCGAGTCGCGGTACACCCCGTTCCACTCCGCCCACTTCACCGGGAAGTTGCCCACCTGGTACCCGCCCTCGCCCACGTCCCAGGGTTCGGCGATCAGCTTCACGTTGCTGAGCACCGGGTCCTGGTGGATGATGGTGAAGAAGCCGGAGAGCTGGTCCACCTCGTGCAGCCCGCGCGCGAGCGTGCTGGCCAGGTCGAAGCGGAAGCCGTCCACGTGCATGGCCAGCACCCAGTAGCGCAGCGAGTCCATGATCAGCTGCAGCGTCTGCGGGTGGCGCACGTTGAGCGTGTTGCCGGTCCCCGTGTAGTCGAAGTAGAAGCGCGGGTTGTCGCCCACCAGGCGGTAGTAGGTGGGGTTGTCGATGCCCTTGAAGCTGAGGGTGGGGCCGAGGTGGTTGCCCTCGGAGGTGTGGTTGTAGACCACGTCCAGGATCACCTCCAGCCCCGCGGCGTGCAGCGCCTTGACCATTTCCTTGAACTCGCGCACGGCGCCGACCGGATCGCCGCGCCGGAAGGCGGCGCTGTAGCGCAGCTCCGGCGAGAAGAAGTTCAGCGTCGAATAGCCCCAGTAGTTGGTCAGCCCCTTGTCCAGCAGGAAGGGGTCGTCCAGGTGGGCGTGCACCGGCATCAGCTCCACCGCCGTGACGCCCAGCTTCTTCAGGTAGGTGAGCATCGCCGGGTGCGCCAGTCCGGCATAGGTGCCGCGCAGTTCCTCCGGCACGTCGGGGTGGAGCATGGTGAGCCCCTTGACGTGGGTCTCGTACAGCACGGTCTCGTGCAGCGGCCGGTTCGGCCAGCGGTCGTTGCCCCAGTCGAAGGCGGGATCGATCACCACCCCCAGCGGCACGCCGCGCTGCTCCTGCCGCACCGGGGCGTAATCCTCGCCCGCGCCGCCCACCTCGTAGGCGAACACGCCCGCCTCGAACCTCTCCAGCCCGTCGAGGGCGCGCGCATACGGGTCCAGCAGAACGACGTTCGGGTTGAAGCGCAGCCCGCGGTCGGGATCGTAGGGCCCGTGCACCCGGAAGCCGTAGCGCTGGCCGGGCTTCAGGCCCGGGACGTAGCCGTGCCAGACGAAGGCGGTCTGCTCGCGCAGCGGCACGCGCGTTTCCCGGCCCTCGGCGTCGAACAGGCAGACCTCGACGGCCGTGGCGTTCTCGGAATAGAGCGCGAAGTTCACGCCTTCGCCGTCCCAGGTGGCGCCCAGCGGATAGGGCTCGCCGGGGTGCAGCGGGAGCGGGAGCGTGTCGGCGGCGGGAGCCAGCATCGTGCTCATGCGAGGAACAGCGGGCCCTCGACGCGCGTGCCGGGGGCGATGCCGCGCTCGGCGAACCAGCCCTGGTTCACCTCCAGCACGAAGCGCACCGGGTGCTCCGAGGACTCGCCCTCGAGGTCGTGGGGTTCCAGGTCGGCGATCTTGAGGATGGTGCCGTCCTCCCCGAGGAAGGCGATGGACAGCGGCAGCGGCGTGTCCTTCATCCAGAACTTCTGCACCGCGCAGCTGTCGCACATGAACAGCATGCCCTCGTCCTCGGGCAGCTCGCGCCGGTGCATCAGTCCCATGGCCCGCTCCTCGTCGCTGCGCGCGACGTAGACCTGGATCGGGTGGCCATGGGCGGTGAGCTGCACGCGGGGAAGGTTCATGGGACGCAATGGTCGCGCCACGGCGCCTCGCCGGCCGTAGGACAGCGCCAACGGCTGCGGCGCGCGCGGCCGGGGGCGCGGTGTAGGATCGCCCGTGACCTCGCCCGCAGTCCGTTCCCCCGCTCCCGACACCGCGGCCGCCACGGCCGCCGCCGTCACCCTCCTGTCCGTCGCCAGCTTCTTCAGCGGCGCCGCCCTGCGCATCTGCGACGGCCTGCTGCCCCGGCTGGCCAGCGATTTCGCCATCACACCCGGGACGGCCGGCCAGGTGGTCCTGAGCTTCGCGGTCGCCTACGGCGTGTCGCAGCTGCTGTTCGGGCCGCTGGGCGACCGCTACGGCAAGGCGCGCGTGATGTGCGCCGCCCTGTTCGCCTGCGCCGTGACCTCGCTGGCCTGCGCGCTCGCCCCGGACTTCCAGGCGCTCGTGCGGCTGCGCGTGTTCTGGGGCGTGGCGGCGGCCGGTGTCATCCCGCTGGCGATCGCCTGGATCGGCGACGCGGTCCATTACGAGCAACGCCAGGCGACGCTGGCGCGGCTGCTGATGGGCACGCTCTCCGGCATGACGGCCGGGCAGCTGGGGGGCGGCCTGTTCGCGGATTCGGCGCTGGGCTGGCGCGGCGCCTTCGGCGCGCTGTGCGCGGGCTACGTGGTCGTGTCGGTGCTGCTGCTGGCGCGGCTGCGCAGCATCCCCTCCGTCCCGCCGGTGCAGGGCAAGGGACGCTTCGCCTTCGTGACGCAGCTGGGCTCGGTGCTGGCGGTGCCCTGGGCGCGCGTCGTGATGGCCGCCGTGTTCGCCGAAGGCGTCTTCCTGCTCGGGCCGCTGGCCTTCCTGCCTTCCTACCTGCACCAGCGCTTCGGCCTGGCGCTGTCCACCGCCTCGGCGCTGATCGCGCTGTACGCGCTGGGCGGCCTGCTGTACGCGCTGGTCGCCGCGCACGTCGTGCGGCGGCTCGGCGAGCGGCGCATGGTGCTCGCGGGGGGCATCGTCATGGGCCTCGGCTTCCTCGCCTGGTACGCATCTCCCGTGGCCTGGGTGGCCGCTCCGGTGGCGCTGGCGGTCGGATTCGGTACCTACCTGTTCCACAACACGCTGCAGACCAACGCGACGCAGATGGCGCCCGCGATGCGCGGCACCGGCATGGCCCTGTTCGCCTTCTGCTTCTTCAACGGCCAGGCGATCGGCGTGTCGCTGGCCGGGTTCGCGTACGACCACGGCGGTCCGCTGCCGCTGCTGGTGGTGCCTGCCCTCGTCCTGCCGGTGATCGGCTGGGCGTTCGCGCGCGCCCTGCAGCGCCGCGCGCAGGCTTGACGTACCCTAGCGGATTGCGAGGAGACAGGAAATGCAGGCAGCGTTCTATACCCGGCAGGGTGCGGCAAGCGAGGTCCTGGAGGTGGGCGAGCAACCCACGCCGCAGCCCGGCCCCGGCGAGGTCCGGGTGCGGCTGCGCACCTCCGGCGTCAATCCGTCCGACTACAAGACGCGGCGTGGCGGGCCGGGTCGGCCGCCGCTCGCCTGGCCCGTGGTCATCCCGCACAGCGACGGCGCCGGCAGCATCGACGCGGTCGGCGAAGGCGTGCCGGCCAGCCGCATCGGCGAGCGCGTCTGGATCTGGAACGGGCAGTGGAACCGTCCCTTCGGCACCGCCGCGCAGTACATCGCCCTGCCCTCCGCGCTCGCGGTGAAGATGCCGGACACCCTCGGCGACGCCGAGGCCGCCTGCCTGGGCATCCCGGCCTTCACCGCGCTGCAGGCCGTGCGCCAGGCGCGCATCGCGCCCGGCATGACCGTGCTGGTCGCGGGCGGCGCGGGCTCCGTGGGCCACTACGCGATCCAGCTCGCGAAGCGCAAGGGCGCCACCGTGCTCACCCCGGTCAGCACCGACGCCCAGGCGGAGCACGCGCGCCGGGCCGGCGCCGACCACGTGATCCGCTACCGCAGCGAGGACGTGGGCGCGCGCGTGAAAGCGCTCACCGGCGCCCGCGGGGTTGATGCCGTGATCGAGATGGACCTCACGGCCACCGTGGGCTTGTACCCCGCCTGCGTGCGCGCCGGCGCCACCATCGCC
>DASWUI010000630.1:0-2628 GCA_036401715.1 Ramlibacter sp.
CCGCGTTCCTTCCCGTCGTGGCGGGCGCCCCTCAAGCTTCGCGGAACAGCGCGTTGAGCTCCAGGCCCGAGGCGGCGCCGGCGAAGCCGTCGAAGCGGCCGTCGGCCGCGATCATCTGCGCCGCGCGCATGAAGCCGCCCCAGGCGGTGCGCGCGAGCGCGCCGCCGACGCTCACCCGCCGCACGCCCAGCGCTTCGACGTCGCGCATCGTGAGTTCCGTGGTGGCGCCGATCAGCAGGTTGACCGGCTTGGGGGCGACCGCCGCCACCACCGCCGCGATCTGCTCGCGCGTCCGGATGCCCGGTGCATAGAGGCAGTCCGCGCCGGCCTCGGCATAGGCCTGCAGGCGGCGGATCGCGTCATCCAGGTCGGGACGCCCGACGATGAAGTTCTCGGCGCGGCCCACCAGCAGGGTGTCGCCGCCGGATTCGTCGATCGCCGCGCGCGCCGCGCGCATGCGGGCCACGGCGCTGGGGAGGTCGCGCAGCGGATCGCTCGCCTCGCCGGTGGAGTCCTCGATGGACAGGCCGGCCACCCCGGTTTCCACGGCCAGCCGCACGTTGCGCGCCACGCCCGCGGGATCGTCCGCGAAGCCGCCTTCGAAGTCCGCGTTCACCGGCAGGTCGGTGGCCGCGACCATCTCGCGCAGGTGGACCAGCACCTGTTCGAGCGGCATCTGCCCGTCCGCCATGCCGTGGCGCCAGGCCGCGCCCGAGCTGGTGGTGGCCAGCGCCTTGAAGCCGAGTTTCCGCAGGTAGCACGCGCTGCCCGGGTCCCAGGGATTCGGCAGGACGAAGCAGCCGGCTGCGTGCAGCTGGCGGAAGGTCCGCCGGCGGGCGGACACGTCGTGGGGCGAGGGCATGGGGATCCTCCGGGGGGCGCTGGACGTGCCATTCTGCCCCCGCGCCGGCGGCGACGCTTCGTCGGCCGGCGAAGTGTGGCGGGCCCTAGCGTGCCCGCCGTGCCGCCGCTTCGTGGAGCACCGCGTCCTCGAGCGGCGCCGGGTTGGTCAGGTCGCGGTCCAGGTCCGGCGACATCGCGGGGAAGGCACTCCGCAGGTGCGACCGCGACAGCAACTGGGCCGACTTGCAGCGCACGCAGAAGTAGTGCCGCCGCCCGGGCAGCAGGCGCATCCAGAAGGTCCGGTTCATCCGCACCAGCCAGGACACGCCGCAATCGCAAGGGGTCAGTCTCATCGCCGTCTTCCCTGAAGGATGCGGTGATCGTAGGCAGTGGGCGCCCGCGGCGCCAGCTCCGATGGTCCCGTTTACACAGGGACCATTGGTCCCGGCGCCGGCGGCGGCGCGCTTACGGCCGGGCTGGCGCCTCGTCGTCGATCGCCTGCTGCACCGCGCGGTAGAAGGCCTCGCGCGCCCGGCTGGAGGCGCGATCGCTCGCGCCGCCGCCCCAGTTGGCGCTGGAGGCGATCACGAGCCGGCGCTTCGGATCGATGAAGATGCCCTGGCCGAAGATGCCGCGCGCCGCGTAGCTGCCGTCGGCGTAGGTCCACCACTGGTAGCCGTAGCCGCGCTCCGGCTGGCCGATCGGCGTGCGGGTCGTGGTGGCTTCGCCCAGCCAGCCCTCCGGCACGATCGCGCGCCCGTTCACGCGCGCGCCGCCGAGGACGAACAGGCCGAAGCGCGCGAAGTCGCGCGCGGCCGCCTGCAGGCAGCAGCCGCTGATCTCCTGTCCGGTGCGGCTGAGGATCCAGGTGGCCTGCTGTTCCATGCCCGCGGGCACCCAGACCTTCTCCGACAGGTAGCTGGCCAGCGGCTTGCCGGTCGCCTGGCTCACGAGGATGCCCACCAGGTTGGTCTCGCCGGTGCTGTAGTTCCAGCGCGTGCCCGGCGGCACGTCGCGCGGCAGCCGGCGCAGGTAGCTCACGAGGGCATCGACGCCTTCCTCGGGCTGGTGCTTGTTGAAGCGCGCGACGTCGGAATTCGGGTCCCCGTAGTCCTCGTTCCAGCGCACGCCCGAGGTCATGGTCAGCAGCTGGCGGATGCTGACGTCGTCGTACGCGGAGCCCTTCATCTGCGGGATGTACTCGCTCACCTTGTCGTCCATGCTGCGGATGTGGCCGTCGCGCAGCGCCGCGCCGACCAGCGTGGAGGTGATGGACTTGGCCACCGAGAAGCTGGTCCAGCGGCCGTCGCCGTCGAAGCCGAGGCCGTAGCGCTCCAGGCGCAGCTTGCCGTCGTGCACCACCAGCAGCGCGGCGCTGCGCTGGCCGGCCATGTAGGCGTCCAGGTCCAGCGGCAGTTTCAGGGACGGGCCGGGCGGCAGCGGGCTCGGCGTCGCGCCGGCCGGTACCACGCGCGCCTTCGCCAGCACCGGCAGGCGGTCGAGCGCGCGGAAGGCCGCATCGCGCTGCGGCTGGCTCCAGAACAGCAGGTCGCGGTTGGTGGGCAGCGTGGCCAGCAGGCCGCGGGTCTCCTTGTCGAGGCTGAACCAGCCGCCGGTGCCGGCAAGGGCGAGGGCGGCGAGCAGCCCCAGGGCGATCTTCCTGACTTTCATCGGACTCCTCGTCATGCGGCGGCGCGCAGGATCAGCCGCGCCTGGGAAGCGATGGCGGCGGCCAGCGCGCGCGCGGCGCCGCCGGGGCGCACGTCGGCGCGGCTGTACAGGCTG
>DASWUI010000631.1:0-2487 GCA_036401715.1 Ramlibacter sp.
CGCAGCGTCATCCCCGCGCAGGCGGGGACCCAAAGCCCCCAGAAAGCTCGCGTGCGCGGGGGCTTGCTCCTGCACGCCTTGGGTTTCCGCCTCCGCGGGAAGGACGATTCACAGCCCGCAGGTCCGGAACCCCACGAACGCCTCGTCGCGCTCCGGCAGCGCCCACGCGCGCGCCTTCGGGTGCCGCATGCGCGAGCGGCTGGCGAAGGATGCGCCGCGCAGCACGCGCGCGGCGTTCAGCACGCCCTGCACGTCCATCTCCGCATGCGGCGCCCAGGCGTCCGGCTGGAAGCCGGCGAAGGGCCTGAGCGTGCCGGCGGTCCACTCGCGCACGTCGCCCCAGCGGAAGCCGCGGCGCGCGCCCTGCACGGCGGCGATCTCCCATTCGGCTTCGGTCGGCAGGCGGCGGCCGGCCCAGCGCGCGTAGGCGTCGGCCTCCCACCAGTTCACGTGCATCACCAGCTGCGTGCCGCCCATGCGCGTGGCCTTGCCGAACATCGTCTGCAGCACCGCGCCGCTGGCCACGCCGATCTGCTCGACGTAGCGCGGCCCGCGCCGGCCTTCGGCCTGCGACTCGCGCTGCAGCCAGGACCAGCCCCGGTGGTGCCACAGCTCCTCGCGGTCGTAGCCGCCGT
Organism: Ramlibacter sp.; assembly: GCA_036401715.1. Taxonomy (GTDB): domain Bacteria; phylum Pseudomonadota; class Gammaproteobacteria; order Burkholderiales; family Burkholderiaceae_C; genus Ramlibacter. Next base: position 636 of record DASWUI010000631.1, read on the forward strand.
CGTCGATGAACTCGACGTACTGGGCCCAGGTCACGGGCTGCGCGTCGATCTCGAACTCCGGCACCTGCACCGGCTCGTGGCCGCGCTCGATGTCCAGCGCGAAGCTGGCGTCCTCGGACCACCCCAGCATCCAGCGCGTGGCCGGCAGCACGAGCGGCGGCCGCGCCGCCACCCCCGAAGGCAGCACCAGGCCGAGCGGCACGCCCGCGGCCTGCGCGATGGTCACCAGTTCCTCGCCCCGCAGGTCCTCGTGGAACAGCGCCATGCGGAAGAAATGCAGCGCGGCGTCCTCGTCCGGCGTGTGCTCCAGCAGTTCCAGCGTGGTCTCCAGCGTGTCCAGCAGGTAGGCCTTGATGCTGCCGGCATCGGGCAGCGGCAGCGACCAGCGCTGGGCATGCGGCACCAGGCGCGGATCGAACCACTGGTCGGCCTGCGGCTCCACCGAGGCCAGGCGCACGCCGTCGGGCGGGCAGCGCGGGCCCAGGGCGCGCTGCGGGTTGCGGCCGATCCAGTACTCGGCCAGCCAGGCAACGTGGCCGGCCAGCCACAGCGGCGGCACCGTATCGGGGGACACGGGCACCCGCAGGTCCTCGCCCAGCCCCTGCTCCAGGCGGGCCAGGATCTGGAGCGTGTAGTTGCGGGTGTCCATCAGCGCCAGCGACAGCTCCTCGCGGCTGGCGCGGCGCATCTGGGGCGTGTCGATGACGGCGGAGGATGGGGACATGCTGGTCTGCGGCGGCCCGTCGACCCGTACAAACACCGATGCCGCACCAGCTCGGGCGTCACGATGCTGTCAGGTTGGCCCGGACCGCATTTCTAGAATTTCGGGTCTTTCTTCTTACTCTACCTGACAATCGGGGGTCGTTCGGCTCACCGACGGAGACATCATGCGCGGTTTACTGAAGTTCTCGCGAGCCGTGGACTGGCTGAACGCCCAGGTCGGCAAGTGGGTGATCTGGCTGATCCTCGCCTCCACCGTCATCAGCGGCATCAACGCCGTGGTGCGCAAGGCCTTCAACACCAGCTCGAACGCGTACCTCGAGGTGCAGTGGTACCTGTTCGCCGCCGCCTTCCTGCTGGCCGCCGGCTACACGCTGCTCAATGGCGAGCACGTGAAGATCGACGTGATCTCCAGCAAGCTGTCGCGGCGCAAGCAGGTCTGGATCGACGTCATCGGCTTCGCATTCTTCCTCACGCCGGTGTGCATCGTGATCCTGTACTACGGGATCCCGTTCTTCCTGCAGGGATTCCGCTCCGGCGAGGTGTCTTCGAATGCCGGCGGCCTGATCCGCTGGCCGGTGTACCTGATGATCCCGATCGGCTTTGGCCTGCTGCTGCTGCAGGGGCTGTCGGAGCTGGTCAAGCGCGTGGCCTTCCTGCGCGGGCTGATCCCCGATCCGGCCCAGAAGGTGCACGAGAAGACGCCGGAAGAGGAACTCGCCGAGGAACTGCGCCGCCAGGCGGAGGCCATCGAACTGGCCAAGAAGCCCTGAGCGGCCGAGGAGACCCCGAAAAATGACGCAGTTCATCGCACAGAACCTCGCCCCGATCATGTTCGCGGGCCTGATCGTCTTCCTGCTGTTCGGCTTCCCCGTGGCCTTCAGCCTCGGCGCCTGCGGCCTGTTCTTCGCCTTCATCGGCATCGAGCTGGGCGTGCTGCCCACCTCGCTGATGCAGGCGCTGCCGCTGCGGCTGTTCGGCATCATGCAGAACGACACGCTGCTGGCGATTCCCTTCTTCACCCTGATGGGACTGATCCTCGAGCGCAGCGGCATGGCCGAGGACCTGCTCGACACCATCGGGCAGCTCTTCGGCCCGCTGCGCGGCGGGCTCGCCTTCGCGGTGATCTTCG
>DASWUI010000632.1:0-11918 GCA_036401715.1 Ramlibacter sp.
ATGTCGCACTATGTCGCCGCGCGCCTGCCGCAGCTGCTGGTGGACCCGATCCTGATCGAGCAGGTGCTGGTGAACCTGCTGCGCAACGCCGCCGAATCGATCGAGCAGGCCGGCCGCCCGGCGGGACGCCGCAGCGTGGAACTGCGCGTGGTGCCGAAGCAGGAGGACGAACAACCCGTGGTGGAGTTCTCCGTGCTCGACTCCGGCCAGGGCCTCGCGCCGGAAGTGATGGAGCGGCTCTACGAAGCCTTCTTCTCCACCAAGGCCGAAGGCATGGGCATCGGCCTGAACCTGTGCCGCACGATCGTGGAGTCGCACCAGGGAAGGATGCAGGCGGAGAACATCTACAATGGAACGGACATTGCCGGCTGCCGTTTCTCCTTCTGGATTCCGGTGCCGGGTACGGGCAATCCGATCGTGGGCAAGGACGCGGGGGTGACGACAGCATGAGCCTGATTCCGAAGAAGGGGACGGTCTACGTCGTGGACGACGACGAGGCCGTGCGCGACTCGCTGCAGTGGCTGCTCGAGGGCAAGGACTACCGGGTGCGCTGCTTCGACTCCGCCGAGTCGTTCCTCTCCCGCTACGACCCTCGCGAGGTGGCGTGCCTGATCGTCGACATCCGCATGGGCGGCATGACCGGTCTGGAACTGCAGGACCGCCTCCTGGAGCGCAAGTCCCCGCTGCCGATCGTGTTCATCACCGGCCACGGCGACGTGCCGATGGCCGAGAACACGATGAAGAAGGGCGCGATGGATTTCATCCAGAAGCCCTTCAAGGAAGACGAGCTGGTGAGCCTGGTGGAGCGCATGCTCGAACGCGCCAAGGACACCTTCGCCGAATACCAGAGCGCCGCCAGCCGCGACGCCCTGCTGTCCAAGCTGACCTCGCGCGAGGCCCAGGTGCTCGAACGCATCGTGGCCGGCCGCCTGAACAAGCAGATCGCCGACGACCTGGGCATCAGCATCAAGACGGTGGAGGCGCACCGCGCCAACATCATGGAAAAGCTGAACGCCAACACGGTCGCCGACCTCCTCAAGATCGCCCTGGGGCAGACGCCGCCCAAGGCCTGAACACCACCCTCCCGCCAACGACGCGCCCGCCCGGGCGCGTTTTTCCTCCCCGCCTCCCATGACTGCACAACTGATCGACGGCAACGCCCTCGCCCAGAAGATCCGCGCCGAAGTCGCCGGCCGCACCCAGGCCCTCAAGGCCCGCGGCATCCAGCCCCACCTGGCCATCATCCTGGTGGGCGAAGACCCCGCGAGCCAGGTCTACGTGAAGCACAAGGTGGGCGACAGCGAGCAGACCGGCCTGAAGGCGACGCTGGAGCGCCATCCGGCCACCATGAGCGAGGCGGACCTGCTGGCGCGCATCCGCGCGCTCAACGCGGATCCGGGCGTGCACGGGATCCTGGTGCAGTTGCCGATCCCGAAGCACATGGACACGCACAAGGTGATCGAGACCATCTCGCCGGCCAAGGACGTGGACGGCTTCCACGTGGCCAGCGCCGGCGCCCTGATGGTGGGCCAGCCGGGCTTCTGGCCCTGCACGCCCTACGGCTGCCTGAAGATGCTGGACTCCATCGACTGCGACTTGAGGGGCAAGCATGCCGTGGTGATCGGCCGCAGCAACATCGTCGGCAAGCCCATGGCCATGATGCTCCTGGGCCGCGACGCCACCGTCACGATCTGCCACAGCCGCACGAAGGACCTCAAGGCCATGACGCTGCAGGCCGACGTGATCGTCGCCGCCGTGGGCAAGCGCAACGTGCTGACGCGCGACATGGTCAAGCCGGGCGCGGTGGTCATCGACGTCGGCATGAACCGCAACGACGAAGGCAAGCTCTGCGGCGACGTGGACTTCGCCGGCGTGAAGGAAGTCGCCGGCTGGATCACGCCCGTGCCGGGGGGCGTCGGCCCCATGACCCGGGCCATGCTGCTGGTCAACACCATCGAGGCGGCCGAGCGCGCGTCGGCGTAATCGCGCCGATAGGCAACGCCACGGCCGCTGGGCCGTTGATCGGCTGCCGGCTGCCTCAAAATGGGCGGCATGAGCAACCCCCTCCTCGATTTCAAGGACCTCCCCCTGTTCGACCAGGTGCGGCCGGAGCACGTCGCCCCCGCCATGGATGAACTCCTGGGCCAGGCCGACCAGGCGCTGGCCGCGGTCACCCGGCCCGACTTCCCGGCCGACTGGAACGCCATGGCGAAGACGCTGGACGTCGCCACCGAGCGCCTGAGCCGCGCCTGGGGCATGGTCGGGCACCTCAACGCGGTGGCCGACACGCCCGAGCTGCGCGCCGCCTACAACGAGGCGCTGCCGCGCGTGACCGACTTCTGGACGCGCCTGGGCTCCGACGAGAAGCTGTTCGCCAAGTACAAGGCGGTCGACGCGACGAAGCTCACGCCGGAGCAGCGCCAGGCACTGAAGAATGCGCTGCGCAACTTCACGCTGTCCGGCGCGGAGCTGACGGGCGCCGCCAAGGAGCGCTTCGCGCAGATCCAGGAACGGCAGGCCGAGCTCAGCCAGAAGTTCAGCGAGCACGCGCTGGATGCCACCGACGCCTTCTCCTACTACGCGGCGGAGAACGAGCTCGAGGGCGTGCCGCCGGACGTGGTGCACGCCGCCCGCGCCGCGGCCGAGGCGGAGGGCAAGAGCGGCTACAAGCTGACGCTCAAGATGCCGAGCTACCTGCCGGTGATGCAGTTCGGCCACAACCGGACGCTGCGCGAGCGCCTCTACCGCGCCTACGTCACCCGCGCCAGCGACCAGGGCGAGCCGAAGTTCGACAACACGCCCCTGATCCGCGAGATCCTCGCCCTGCGCCAGGAGGAAGCCAAGCTCCTGGGCTACGCCAACTTCGCCGAGGTGTCCGTCGTGCCGAAGATGGCGGAGTCGCCGAAGCAGGTGGTGCAGTTCCTGCGCGACCTCGCGCACCGCGCCCGGCCCTACGCGCAGAAGGACGTGCAGGACATGCGCAGCTTCGCCGCCGAGAAGCTCGGGATCGCGGACCCGCAGGCCTGGGACTGGTCGTACATCGCCGAGAAGCTGAAGGAGGAGCGCTATTCCTTCAGCGAGCAGGAGGTCAAGCAGTACTTCACGGCGCCCAAGGTGCTGGCCGGCCTGTTCAAGATCGTCGAGACCCTGTTCGAGGTGGAGATCCGCAAGGACTATGCGCCCGCCTGGCACCCCTCCGTGGAGTTCTACCGGATCGAACGCGGGGGCGAACTCGTGGGGCAGTTCTACCTGGACCCCTCCGCCCGCACCGGCAAGCGCGGGGGCGCCTGGATGGACGACGTGCGCGCGCGCTGGCAGCGCCCGGACGACGACCGCCTGCAGACGCCCATCGCCCACCTGGTGTGCAACTTCGCCGAGGGCGTGGACGGCAAGCCGCCCCTGCTCACGCACGACGACGTCATCACCCTCTTCCACGAGTCCGGCCACGGCCTGCACCACATGCTCACGCGGGTCAACGAGCGCGACGTGTCCGGCATCAGCGGCGTGGAATGGGACGCGGTGGAGCTCCCCAGCCAGTTCATGGAGAACTTCTGCTGGGAGTGGGGCGTGCTCAAGCACATGACGGCGCACGTGGAAACGGGCGAGCCGCTGCCCCGGGATCTGTTCGACAAGATGCTGGCGGCCAAGAATTTCCAGAGCGGCCTGGCGACCCTGCGCCAGATCGAATTCGCCCTGTTCGACATGCTGTTGCATTCTGAACACGATCCGGCCGCCGACTTCATGCCGCTGCTGCAACAGGTCCGGGACGAGGTTTCCGTGCTGCATCCGCCTGCCTTCAACCGGATGGCGCATACCTTCAGTCACATCTTTGCGGGCGGATACGCGGCAGGCTATTACAGTTACAAGTGGGCGGAAGTGCTCAGCGCGGACGCGTATGCCGCCTTCGAGGAAACGGCAGGCCCGGACGGGATGCCCAGCGTCCAGACCGGCCGCAAGTACCGGCAGGCCATCCTGGAGGTGGGCGGCAGCCGCCCGGCCATCGACTCCTTCAAGGCCTTCCGGGGCCGGGAGCCGACGCTGGACGCGCTGTTGCGCCACCAGGGAATGGCCTGACACAATCAGAGGGAGAACAGTTTGGGGGATTCGAGCATGTCTTCAGTCCGTACCGCGGCGCTGGCCGCGTTCGTCGCCTGCGCCGGCTTGTGGGGCGCCGTGGCCAACGCCCAGGTCTACCGGATCGTCGGGCCCGACGGCAAGGTGACTTTCTCCGACCGTCCCCCCGTGGACGCCAAGGCTTCGCCCGCGCAGGCGGTCCCCATCACCCGCAGTGCCGGCACGGGCACGGCCAGCCTCCCCCTCGAAGTCCGCACCGCGGCGCAGCGCTTCCCGGTCACGATCTATACGGGGGCCGACTGCGGCCCCTGCATCACGGCCCGCAGCTTCCTCATGGGCCGGGGCGTCCCGTTCACCGAGCGCACCATCGTCAGCAACGACGACGTGCAGGCGCTGCAGCGCCTGTCCGGCAGCACCAACCTGCCCTTCGCCACCATCGGCGGCCAGCACATCCGCGGTTTCTCGGATGCCGAATGGGGCCAGTACCTGGATGCCGCCGGCTATCCCAGGAGCTCGCAGCTGCCTCCCAGCTACCGCAACCCGGATCCGAGCCCGCTGGTGGCCGTGCAGCAGCCGCGCCCGGCCACCGCCGCCAACGGCACGGGCACCGTCGCGCGCCCGCAACTGCCCCCCGCGGAACCGAGCGCGCCGAGCGACCCCGGCCCGGAAAACCCGGCCGGCATCCGCTTCTAGGCCTGGAACTCCAGCGTCTGCACGCCGCTCGCGGTCGCGAGCAGGCAGACCTGCGCCTTCTGGTGGGCGAACACGCCCACCGTCACCACGCCCGGCCACTGGTTGACTTCGCTCTCGAAGGCAAGCGGGTCGCGGATCTGCAGGCCGGTGACGTCCAGGATGTGCTGGCCGTTGTCCGTGACCAGCGGCCGGCCGTCCTTCAGGCGCAGCGTCGCGGTCCCGCCGAAGCGGCCGAACTGGCGCACGATGCGCTGCGTGGCCATGGGGATCACCTCCACCGGCAGCGGGAAGCGGCCCAGCACCTCGACCCGCTTGGACTCGTCGGCGATGCACACGAAGCGGCGCGACTGCGCGGCGACGATCTTCTCGCGCGTCAGGGCCGCGCCGCCGCCCTTGACCATGTGGCCGCGGCCGTCGATCTCGTCGGCACCGTCGATGTAGACGGCCAGTTCCCCCACCTCGTTGGCGTCGAAGACGCGGATGCCGATCGCGCGCAGGCGCTCGGTGGAGGCGTTGGAGCTCGAGACCGCCCCGGGCACGCGGTCCTTCATCCCGGCAAGCGCCTCGATGAACTTGTTGACCGTGGAGCCGGTGCCGACCCCCACGATCTCCCCCGGCACCACGTATTTCAATGCGGCCTGGCCAACCAGCGTCTTGAGTTCATCCTGCGTCACGCGACAATCCCCCGTTTGCAATCGAAGCCGGAATTATCGGATGTCCCTCCTCCCCTACGCCCTGGCCCGCTCCTTCCTGTTCGGACTGGACCCCGAAACGGCGCACGAACTGACCCTCGGCTCGCTGGCGCGCCTGCAGGGCACGCCGCTGCAGTGGGCCTACTGCAACGGCTTCGTGCCGGACCCGATCGAGCTGGCGGGCCTGCGCTTTCCCAACCGCATCGGGCTCGCCGCCGGCCTGGACAAGAACGCCCGCTGCATCGACGCGCTGGGCGGCATGGGCTTCGGCTTCGTCGAGGTGGGCACGGTCACGCCCCGGCCGCAGCCGGGCAATCCACGGCCGCGGATGTTCCGCCTGCCGGAGGCGAACGCGCTGATCAACCGGCTGGGATTCAACAACGACGGGCTCGATGCCTTCGTCGCGAACGTGCGGCGTTCCCGCTTCCGGCAGCAGGGCCGGCTCCTGGGCCTGAACATCGGCAAGAACGCCACGACGCCGATCGAACAGGCCACTTCGGACTACCTCACCTGCCTGGCGGGCGTGTACCCGCACGCCGACTACGTCACGGTCAACATCTCCAGCCCCAACACGAAGAACCTGCGGGCGCTGCAGGGCGACGAGGCGCTCGATGCGCTGCTGTCGGCGATCGCCGCGCGGCGCGAGGAACTCGCGCGCCAGCACGGCCGGCGCGTGCCGATCTTCGTCAAGATCGCGCCTGACCTGGACGAGGCGCAGGTCGAGGTGATCGCGGCCACGCTGCGCCGCCACGGCATGGACGGCGTGGTCGCGACCAACACCACGATCGCGCGCGACCGGGTGAAGGGCCTGCGGCATGCCGAGGAGGCGGGCGGCCTGAGCGGCGGGCCACTGCTGGAGGCCAGCAACCGCGTGATCGCGCAGCTGCGCAAGGCCCTGGGCAGCGGCTATCCGATCATCGGCGTGGGCGGCGTGCTGAGCGCCGCCGATGCGCTTTCGAAGCTGGAAGCGGGCGCGGACGTGGTGCAGATCTACACCGGCCTGATCTACAAGGGCCCCGGCCTGGTCGACGAGATCGCGCGGGCGTTCCGCGCGCAGCGGGCGCGCTGACGTCGCGGTTCGGCTTCGCGCAGCGCCGGACCGCGACGCCACGCGTCAGGGCGTGTACGTGATCCGGTAGATGGCCCCGACGTAATCGTCCGAAACCAGCAGCGAACCATCCTTCATCACCGCCACGTCCACCGGCCGTCCGCGGTAAGTGCCGGTGGTGTCGTCCAGCCAGCCCTCGGCGAACACCTCGGCGCGTCCCGCCGTTCCGTCGGCGTTGACCGGCACGAAGTTGACCAGCGCCCCGGTGGCCTTGGTGCGGTTCCAGGAACCGTGCGAGGCGACGAACATGCCGCCGCGGTAACGCGCCGGGAACTGCGCCGCGGTGTAGAAGGTCATGCCCAGCTGCGCCTGGTGCGCGGGGAATTCCACCTGCGGGAACACCGAGCCCGCCGGCTCCTTCATTTCCTTGAGCTCGGGCGCCGCCGCCGAGCCCGCGACCTTGAACTTGCCGCCCCAGTAGGGATAGCCGAAATGCTGGCCCGCGCGGGTCAGGCGATTGAGCTCGCCGGGCGGCACCTCGTCACCGAGGCCGTCGGTCTGGTTGTCGGTGAACCAGAGCGTCTTGTCGCGCGGATTGAAGTCCATGCCGACCGAGTTGCGCACGCCGAGCGCCACCACTTCGCGCTTGGAGCCGTCGAACGGGTCCATGCGCACGATGCCGCCGATGCCGAACTTGTCGTAGGTGCTGAACTTCATCATCGGCTGCACGTTGTGCGGCTGTCCCAGCGTGACGTACAGCTTGCCGTCGTCGCCCACGCGGCAGGTGCGCGCGCCGTGGTTGTACGACTCCTCCTCCACCGGCACCAGCCCGCCCTGGCCGACCACTTCGATGACGGCGACGTCCGGGCCCTCGTAGAAGAACTCCGCGGCGGGAAAGTTGAGGATGCGGTTGTGCTCCACGACGATCAGGAAGCCGTCCTTGGTCCAGCACACGCCGTTGGGGACCTTGAAGTTCAGCGAAGGCGCGAAGGGCTTCACTTCGTCCGCGACGCCGTCCGCGTTGCGGTCCGTGACGGCCCACACCGTGGTCTTGCGCGTGCCGACGAACAGCATGTTGGTCGAAGGCGCGACGGCCATGTGGCGCGCATCCGGCACCACGGCGAACAGCTCGATCTTGAATCCGGGCGGCAGCTTCACCCGCTTGAGGTTGGCGCGGATCGCCTCCGCGTTGCGCCCTTCCTGCGGCACGGTGGGGATGTTCAGGTCGGTGCCCGACACCCGCATCTGCTTGAGCTGGCTGAGGTTGTCGCGGCCGCCCTGCGCGGACGCGGCGGTGGCCATGGCCGCTGCCATGGCAAGGATCAAGGCTCTTCTCATGTTGCCTCCTTGTGGTGAAACCGCTGCTGAGGCATTGAAGCGCAACAGTCTCGCGGAGGCTTAGCTATTTTTCCTATCGTTACCAATCAGCTCGGCCGTGGCCAGCTCGGCAATGGCGAGCGCGCTGGTGAGGCCGGGAGACTCCACCCCGAACAGGTTGAGCAGCCCGGGCACGCCGTGCAGGCGGGGCCCGTCGATGCGGAAGTCCGGCGCCTTCTCGTGCGGCCCGTGGATCTTCGGCCGTACGCCGCTGTAGCTGGGCGACAGCGCGCCATCCGGCAGCCCGGGCCAGTAGCGCCGCACCTCCGCGTAGAAGCCCTCCGCCCGCGCGGGGTCGACGCGGTAGTCGATCTCCTCGGGCGACTGCACGTCCAGCCATTCGAGGTCGGGGCCGAACTTGGCCTGCCCGCCCAGGTCCAGCGTGAGGTGCGTGCCCAGGTGCGCGTCCGAAGGCGCGGGGTAGACCAGGTGCGTGAAGGGCGCGCGGCCGCTGAGCGCGTAGTAGTTGCCCTTGGCGAACCACTCGCGCGGCACGAAACGCGCATCGAGTCCCTCGAAGCCCCGTGCGAGCCCGCAGGCATGCAGGGACGCGGCGTTCACCACGATGTCGCTGGCGAGCTCGCTGCCGTCGGCAAAGCGCAGGACGTGCGGCTCGCCCGCGCGCGCCGACAGCTTCGCCGAGACCACCTGCGTACCGAGCGCCACCATGCCGCCCGCGCGCTCGAGGTCGCCCTGCAGCGCCAGCATGAATCCGTGGCTGTCCACGATGCCGGTGCTGGGCGAATGCAGCGCGGCAATGCAGCGCAAGGCCGGCTCCAGCGCCCTCGCCTGCGCCGCATCCAGGAACTCCACCGGCACGCCGTTGGCCGCGGCCCGGTCCTGCAGCCCGCGCAGGGCCCGCACCTCGTCCTCGCTGTTGGCGACGGTCAGCTTGCCGCAGCGCCTGTGGTCCACGCCGTGCGAGGCGCACAGCGCGTACAGCAGCTCCTTGCCCCGCACGCACAGGCGCGCCTTGAGCGACCCCGGGGTGTAGTACAGGCCGGCGTGGATCACCTCGGAATTGCGCGAACTCACGCCCTGGCCGATGCCCGGCTGCGCCTCCGCGACGATGGTCTCCCGTCCCGCTTGCGCCAGCGCGCGCGCCACCGCCAGCCCCACGGCGCCGGCGCCAATCACCACTGCGTCCACCCGGTCCATCAGCAAACCTTCCGCGGATCCGTTTCCAGCAGCCGCTGCACCAGCTGGCGCAGGTGGCCGCGCAGGGTTTCGAAGCTGGCGTGCGGCTGCAGCGTGTCCTCGTCCATGTACAGCTTGCGATTGAGTTCGACCTGGATGCTGTGGCGCTGCGCGGCGGGATCGCCGTAGCGGCGCACCAGCTCCACGCCCTTGTAGGGATGGTTGTATTCGACGCTGTAGCCGAAGCCCCGCAGCACCTCGCACACCAGGCGCGAGAGCGCGGGCGAGGCCGTGCTGCCGTCGCGGTCTCCGATCACGAAATCGGCATGCACGAGGCCCGGGAACTCGGTGGCGTGGCTGGCGGACACGGCCGGCATCGAATGGCAGTTCAGGTGGATGCTGTAGCCATGGCGCGCGTGCGCCTGGGCGATCGCCTGCGCGACCGCGGCGTGGTAGGGCCGCCAGCAGCGTTCGATGCGCCGGCGCACCTCCGCCGCCGTGAGCTTGCGGTCGTAGATGTCCAGGCCCTCGTCGGTGCAGCGCCAGATCAGGCCCTTGCCGAGCCGGACCTTCGACAGCACCGCCGGGTCCGTCGCCAGCGGCTCCGTCCAGCCGTCTGCCAGCATCGTCGCGTCGATTTCGGTGAGGTTCCGGTTGGCGTCGACGTAGCTGCGCGGGAACAGCGCCTCCACCCATGCGACGCCGAGCGCGGGCGCGAAGTCGTAGAGCTTCTCGACGTGGGTGTCCTCGGCCCGGCGCAGGACCGCCAGTTCGCAGGCGGGTCGGAAGTCTTCGGGATAGTCCACGCCGCTGTGCGGCGAATCGAGCACCAGGGGGGCGCTGCCCGGGATGGTGCGGACGAGCGTTTGCATCCCCGCATTGTCCCCGAGAAAGCGCCGCCGCCGCGGCGCGGGGTCAGGCGGCGCCGTACTCCCGGCGCAGCTGCTTCGCCGCTTCCACCATCGCCACCAGCTTGCCCTGCGCGACTTCGCGCGGCAGGTACTTCATGCCGCAGTCGGGCGCCAGGATCACCTGCTCGGGTTTCACGTGCTCCAGCGCGCGGCGGATGCGGTCGGCGACGACGCCGGGCGTTTCGACCGCCATGTCGTTCAGGTCCAGGCAGCCCACGAGGACCTGCTTGCCCTCGAGCTCGCGCAGCACCGAGGTGTCGAGGTGCGACTGCGCCGTCTCGATGGAGACCTGGCTGCACTTGCAGCCCGCGAGTTCCGGCAGGAAGGAATAGCCGCTCGGCCGCGCATGGATCACGGCCGCATAGCCGAAGCAGATGTGCACGCAGGTCGTGCCCTGCACGCCCTCGAGCGCGCGATTGAGCGCCTGCAGCCCGTACCGGCGCGCCTTCTCGGGACGGGCCTGCATGTAAGGCTCGTCCACCTGGACCACGTCGGCTCCGGCGGCGAACAGGTCCCTGATCTCGGCGTTGACCGCCGCCGCGTAATCCATCGCCGCCTCTTCCTCGCTGGCGTAGAAGTCGTTCTGCGCCTGCTGCAGCATGGTGAACGGGCCGGGCACGGTGATCTTGGTCATGCGCCTGGTGTGCGCCTTCAGGAACTTCAGGTCCTCCACCTCCACCGGCCGCATGCGGCGGATGCGCCCGACGATGCGCGGCACCGGGTTCGGATGGCCGGAGCGGTCGAGCGCGGTGCCGGGGTTGTCGAGGTCCACGCCTTCGAGCGCGGTGGCGAAGCGGTTGGAATAGCTCTCGCGCCGGATCTCCCCGTCCGAGACGATGTCCAGCCCCGCGTCTTCCTGCGCGCGGATCGCCAGCAGCGTGGCATCGTCCTGCGCCTGCGCGAGCCACGGCTCCGGCAGCCGCCACAGCTCCTTCGCGCGCACGCGCGGCGGGAATCGGCCGGCAAGCTTCGCGCGGTCGATCAGCCATTCCGGCTGCGGGTAGCTGCCGACGATGGTGGTGGGGAACAGCATGCGGTCTCCTCGCGGTGTGGAGCCGGCAATCTGGCACAGCCCTCCCCGCCGCGCAATGGGGTCGCGGCTAGTGGACGCGCTCGCGCCGCGCGGCGTAGCCGCCGCCGAAGCCAAGCAGCGCCGCCGCGGCCCAGAACAGCGGCAGCATGCCCAGCGCCGTGCCGAAAGCGCCGAAGGCCAGCGGCAGCACCGTCTGTCCGAGGCTGGTGATGGCGGCGCGCAGGCCCACCGCCTCCCCGGTGCGCTCCGGGGGCGCCGTCACGTGCAGCAGGCTCATGACGACCGGCTGCCCGCATCCGAGCACCACGCCCAGCGCGAGCGCCAGCGGCAGCATCGTCCCCACGGTCACGCAGAAGGGGAACACGAAGTAGCCGACCCCGGACAGCGCCAGCGCCGCGCCCAGCAGCTTCCACTCCGGCACGCGGCGCGCGATCCAGGGCAGCGCCATGCGCACGGCCGCGCTCCCGACACCGAAGGCCCCGGCCACCAATCCGATCGCGGTGGCGGACAGGCCACTGCGTGCACCGTGCAGCGGTACGAGGAAAGTGAACAGGTCCCAGCCGGCGGAGATCATCGCGCTGACCACCAGCACGGCGCGCAGCGGCGGCAGGCGCAGCAGGTCGGCGACGCCCTTCTTCTTCACTTCCACCGGCTTGGCGTGCCGGGGCATCGCCGGCGCGCGCAACAGCAGCAGCGCCGCGAGCACGGGCACGGCCGCGAGCAGCGCGAAGGCCCAGCGGTAGCCGGCCCAGTCGATCGAGGCGCCCGCGAGCATCGGCCCCGCCAGCGCCGACAGGGAGAAGCCCACCGCCATGAAGCCGAAGGCACGCGTGCGGCCCGCCGCGCCGGCGATATGCCCGATCGCGTTGTTCACCGCCACGTGCCCGAGCATGAAGGAGGTGCCGACGACGACGCTCGCAAGCGCGAGTCCGGGCAGCGAAGGCAGCAGCGCC
>DASWUI010000633.1:0-4543 GCA_036401715.1 Ramlibacter sp.
AGCCGCACCGCAGCGGCCCGCCCTCGCGGCCACAATCGGCGCATGTCCCAGACCCTGCGCCTTTCCGTCCTGGACCAGTCCGTCGCCTGCGTCGGGCGTCCCCAGGACGAGTCCATCCGCAACACCGTCGCCCTGGCGGAGCACTGCGAGCGCCTCGGCTACGAGCGCTTCTGGCTCAGCGAGCACCACAGCATCGCCGCCATCGTGGGCACCGCGCCCGAGATCCTGATGGCCGCCGTGGCGGCGCGCACCTCGCGCATCCGCATCGGCAGCGCCGGGGTGATGCTGCCGCACTACTCGCCCTTCAAGGTCGCCGAGCAGTTCCGCGTGCTGGACGCGCTGGCCCCCGGCCGCATCGACCTGGGCGTGGGCCGGGCGCCGGGCAGCGACCACCGCACGGCGATGCTGCTCAACCCGGACCCGCGCGCCTCCGAGATGTTCCCGCAGCAGGTGCGCGAGCTGCACGCCTGGGTGACGGGCCAGGAGATGCCCGAAGGCCACGCCGGCCGGGGCATCCAGGCCTATCCCCGCGCCGCCACCGCGCCGCAGCTGTGGATGCTGGGAAGCTCCGGTTACGGCGCGCAGCTCGCCGGCCACTTCGGCATGCCGTATTCCTTCGCGCACTTCATCACCGACGGGGAGGGCTGCGCCGAGGCGCTGGAGCTGTATCGCCACCTGTTCAAGCCGGGGCTCATCGACCAGCCGCAGGCCAACATCTGCGTCTGGGCCCTGGCCGCGGACACCGAGGAGGAAGCCTGGCGGCTGTTCGCCAGCCGCGAGCGGGCCCGCGTGGACCGGCAGACCGGCCGCTTCGGCCCCCTGCTGCCGCCGGAGCAGGCACTGCGCGACTACAGCCCGGCCGAGGAAGCCTACCGCCAGGGCCTGCGGCGCAAGGCCTTCGTGGGGACCGGCGAGCAGGTCGCGCAGAAGCTGCGCGCGCTGGCGCAGGAGCTGCAGGTGCCGGAGCTGGTGGTGATCACCTGGACCTGGGACCCGGCCGCCCAGCGCCGCTCCTACGAGCTGCTGGCCGCCGCCTGCGGGCTGCAGCCGGGCTGATCAGTCCTCTTGCGGCAGGCCCAGCGCGACGGCGACGACGTCGCGCAGTTCCTCGGTGGCGGCGCTCTTGGAAATGGTGGGATGGTCCCCGAACACCCCTTCCAGCTCGGGGGCGTCCTCCGGCCCCACCAGGGCGGTCAGGTAGACCAGCGGCACGCGGGCGGTGCGCGGGTCCTGCGACAGTGCGAAGGCGACGTCGTCGCCCTGCATGCCGGGCATGTCGATGTCGCACAGGATCACGCCGGGCTTCTCGTCCCGGGCGCGCTGCACCGCCTGGGTGGGGTTGCTCAGGCCGACCACGCGGAAGTCGCTGCCCAGCCGCGCGGCGATGGCCCAGGCGACGGCCTCGTCATCATCGATGACGAGCACGCAGGGTTTGGCTTTCTCCGGGTCCGGCAGGTCGCGCATTTGGCGTAGGCTTCTGCTTCTGTTGGCCCGCCATGATAGGCGGACCTTTGTTTTCAACAATCAAGGAGGCGACAGCCATGTTTTCCACCACCATCGCCGGCAGCCTGCCCAAGCCGGGCTGGCTCGCCGAAACGCACAAGCTCTGGCCCCGCTGGAAGAGCGAGGGCGAGGACCTGAAGGAAGCCAAGCTCGATGCCACCCTGCTGTGGATCAAGGCGCAGGACGACGCGGGGCTGGACATCGTCACCGACGGCGAGCAGTCGCGGCAGCACTTCGTGCACGGCTTCCTGGAGCAGGTGGAAGGCATCGACTTCGCGCACAAGGTGGAGATGGGCATACGCGCCGACCGCTACAAGGCCATGGTGCCGCAGGTGGTCGGGCCGCTGCGGCTCAAGGGGCGCGTGCATGCGGCCGAGGCGCAGCTGGCGCGCGCGCACACGAAGAAGAAGCTGAAATTCACCCTGCCCGGGCCGATGACCATCGTCGACACGGTGGCGGACCGCCACTACGGCGACCGCGTGAAGCTGGCCTTCGCCTTCGCCGAACTCCTGAACCAGGAAGCGCTCGCGCTGCAGGCCGACGGCGTGGACATCGTCCAGTTCGACGAGCCGGCCTTCAACGTCTACATGAAGGACGCGGCGGACTGGGGCGTGCGCGCGCTCGAGCGCGCCGCGCAGGGCCTCACCTGCAAGAAGGCCGTGCACATCTGCTACGGCTACGGCATCGAGGCCAACAACGAGTGGAAGAAGACGCTGGGCGAGGAGTGGCGGCAGTACGAGCAGGTGTTCCCCGCGCTGGCGGCCAGCAGCATCGACCAGGTCAGCCTGGAGTGCTACCACTCGCACGTGCCGCCGGACCTGATGGCGCTGCTCAAGGGCAAGGACGTGATGGTCGGCGTGATCGACGTGGCCAGCGACGTGGTCGAGACGCCCGAGGAAGTGGCCGACACCATCGGCCGCGCGCTGCAGTTCGTCGCGCGCGACCGCCTGTTTCCCTGCACCAACTGCGGCATGGCGCCCATGGACCGCGCGATCGCGGTGAGGAAGCTGGAGGCGCTGGCCAAGGGCGCGGCGATCGCGCGGCAGAAGTACGCCTGAGTTCACCCCTGCGGCCGCGCCGGCAGTCCCCGCAGGTACAGGTGCAGCGCCCGCAGGTCGGTGTCGTTCAGCTCGCGCAGCGACTCGAAGGGCATGACCTGCACCTGGGTGCCGTCGGGGCGCCGTCCCGTCTTCATCATGCGGATGAACGCTTCCGGGTCCGCATAGGCCGCCATGCCGCCCTGGGCCACCGGCGTCAGGTTGGCGGCGGCCGGCCAGTGGGGCGGGCCGCCCGGGATGCGGCCGCCCGTGAGCTGCGCATTGTGGCAGCCCAGGCACATGTTGGCGCCGTCGGCGCCGTGCTGCGCGTTCACGCCTTCGGCGACGGCCGTGGCGGGCGGCAGCCCGTGGTCGATCTTGGCGGCCGCGTCCTGGATCGCGCCGAAGCCGTAGAGCACGCGCGCCGGCAGCGGCAGGATCACCTCGGCGCCGGTGCCCGTGGCCGGCGGCAGCGACTTCGCGTAGGCCACCAGGGCGCCGAGGTCCGCGTCCGTCAGGCGGTTGTAGTCCTCGCTGGGCATGATCATCAGCGGCCGTCCCCCGGGAGCAATGCCGTGGCGGATGGCGCGCACCCAGTCGGCGTCCCGGTAGCCGGCCACCACGCCGCCGGCGCCGGCGGTGATGTTGGGCCCCTTGATGCGCAGGTCCTTGCCGTCCTCCACGAACACCCGCCCGGCGCCGTTGGCGCCGTGGCAGTCCACGCAGCCGCGCGAGGAGAACAGGTACCTGCCGCGTTCCAGCGAAGCCGCGTCCGCGCGCAGCGCGACGGGGCGCACGTCCACCTGCACCTGCCGCGCCATCCTGCGCTCGGCCATCTGCAGCCCGGCGGCCACGCCGGCCGCGGCCAGCACCAGCAGGACACCCAGCGCCACCGCGCCCCTCTTGATCCATCGCTTCATGTTTTCGTCACCTCGTTTAAAATTGAACATACCGTCCAAATTGAATTCTATGTACAAAAATGACTGATGTCATCAGCCATCCGGGACTTCCGCCCCTGCCGCCGGCGCTGGCAGCAGCCTTCGCCGCGGCGACCAGCGGCGGCGGCAAGAGGGAGCGGACGCAGTCGGCGCTGGTGCGCGCCGCCGTGCAGGTGTTCTGCGCGCGCGGCGTGGCCGCCGCGACGGTCCAGGAGGTGGCCCAGGTCGCCGGCATGACCGCCGGCACCGTCTACAACCACTTCGCCTCCAAGGAGGAACTGCTGGAGCGGGTGGTGGTCGTGCTGGCCCAGAGCCTGTGCCGGGCGATCGCCGACAGCGTGCAGCAGGTGGAGGACGGTGCCGAGCGGCTGGCGATCGGGCAGCGCCGCTACGTGCTGCTGGCGGCGGAGAGCCCGGCCTGGGCCCTGCTGCTGCTGGACATCGCGGCCAGCGGTCCCTCGCTGCTGCAGCAGATCGAGGCCTACCCGCTGGCCGACCTGCGCCACGCCGTCAGGCAGAAGCGGCTGAAGGTACCCAGCGAGGCAGTGGCGATGGACGTGCTGACGGGCATCTGCCAGCAGGCCATGCGGCGCGTCGCCGCCGGGCAGGCGCCGGCACGGCACGACGTCGCGCTCGCCACGGTCGTGCTGCGCGCGCTCGGCATGCCGCCCGAAGAGGCCGCCGAGGTCGCCAGGCGTCCCTTGCCGGAACTGCCGATGCCGCAGGAGCGGCAGCCCGCCGCCCGCGCATCGCGCAAGCCGGTCGCCGCCCGGAAGGGACGCTGACCGGGGCCCTACGGCCGGGCAGCTTGTCAGCCGTGTCCGACGCCGCGCAGGGAAAATCCTCCCTGCGCCGTCCGCCTGCGCCTACAAACCCAACCGGGCCACCGTGGGTAGAAACACAGCCGTATTGCTGGAGCTTTCCATGGACAAGAGCGCAAGGTCTTCCCGGCTGGTCACCACCGTGGCGGTCACTGCCGTCAGCATCGCCGCCGTCGCGGCCGCCGCCGGCACGTGGGCGGCGCGCGAGCGCAGCGCGCAGCGCCCCGCCGCCGACGCCCCGGTG
>DASWUI010000634.1:0-3348 GCA_036401715.1 Ramlibacter sp.
GATCGCCCGCGCGGTGGCCGAAGGCCGGGTCGCGCTGCACCCGGGGGCCGACGTGCACGAGACCACCAGCGCGCTCAAGGAGCTGCCCGGCATCGGCGACTGGACGGCGCAATACGTCGCCATGCGAGCCCTGCGCTGGCCCGATGCCTTCCCGGCCGGCGACGTCGCCCTGCACAAGGCGCTGGGCGTGCAGCAGATGCGCCAGCCGGCGCGCGAAGCCGAGGCGGCCTCGCAGGCGTGGAAGCCGTGGCGCAGTTACGCCGTGATCCGCGCGTGGAGCGCCCTGTCCCAAGGAGCATGAGATGGAAACGAAAGAGCCGCGCGCCTGCATGCGCTACCAAAGCCCGCTCGGCGAGATGCTGGTGGCCACCACGGACCGTGGACTCGCCGGCCTGTGGTTCGTCGGCCAGAAGCACATGCCCGATACGCGCGGCTGGCGCGAGGATGCGGCGCATCCCGTGCTGCGCGAAGCCGTGGCGCAGCTGGACGCCTACTTCGCCGGCCGGCGCACCGGTTTCGCGCTGCCGCTGGACCTGCAGTCCGGCACGCCCTTCCAGCAGGACGTGTGGCGGGCGCTGCTCGCCATCCCGCCCGGTGGCACCACCAGCTACGCGCAGCTCGCGCGCCAGATGGGCAAGCCGCGCGCGGCGCGCGCCATCGGCGCCGCCGTGGGCCGCAACCCCGTGAGCATCGTCGTGCCCTGCCACCGCGTGCTGGGCACCGGCGGCAGCCTGACCGGCTACGCCGGCGGGCTGGAGCGCAAGACGGCCCTGCTGCAGCTCGAAGGCGCCTTGGCACACTAGCGCAATGCCTCTTTCTTCCGTGATCGACTTCGCCGCCCTCGCGGCGATCTGGGGTTCCTCGTTCCTGTTCATGCGGCTGGCGGTCGTGGAGTTCGGGCCGCTGCCGACCGCCGCGGTGCGCGTGGCCATCGCCGCCGCTTTCCTGCTGCCGCTGATGCTGGCCAAGGGGCACGGCACGGTGTTCCGCCAGCACTGGGGCAGGATCTGCGCCATCGGCGTGCTGAACTCGGGCATTCCCTTCTTCCTGTTCTCGTTCGCGCTGCTGTCCATCACCACCGGCATGTCCGGCATCCTCAATGCGACCGTCCCGCTGTTCGGCGCCGTCGTTGCGTGGCTGTGGCTGAAGGACAGGCCCACGGGCTCGCGCATCGTCGGCCTGCTGGTCGGCTTCCTGGGGGTGGCCCTGCTCGCGTGGGACGAGGCGAGCTTCAAGCCGAATGCCGCGGGCATCGCGCCGGCCTGGGCGGTGCTCGCGTGCCTGCTCGCGACCGTCTGCTACGCGGTTGCGGCCAGCGCGACCAAGCGCTACCTCACCGGGCTGCCGCCGCTGGTCACCGCCACCGGCAGCCAGGTCGGCGCCGCGGCGGGACTCGCGCTGCCCGCGGCCTGGGTCTGGCCCGCGCAGATGCCGGGCACGCAGGCGTGGCTGGCGCTGGTGGTGGTCGGGATCCTCTGCACGGGCGTCGCCTACATCCTGTACTTCCGCCTGATCGAACAGGCGGGACCGGCGCGGGCGCTGGCCGTCACCTTCGTGGTGCCGGTGTTCGCGATCCTGTACGGCGCATTGTTCCTCGGCGAGCGCGTCACGCCCTGGATGCTGCTGTGCGGCGCCGTCATCGTCTGCGGCACGGCGCTGTCCACGGGGCTGCTCAAGCTGCCATCATTGCGGCCGCAGACATGAACTCCGCCCGCAAGATCAAGCTGCGCCTCGCGGCGCCCAAGCCCCGCAATCCGCTCGTCGCGGCCGCCGCGCAGCGCAAGGCGGGCTCGCACCGCAAGTCGCGCTCGGCCGAGCGGCAGGCGGACAAGAAGGCCTTGAAGAAGCAGTTGAAGGATCTGTGAGAGCGCCGAGGTTCGCTTCGGCCTCCCGCGGGTCGTGGTGCGAGCGCAGCGGCACCGCGACAGCCCGGACTCAGTACCTCGGCAGGTCCGTCAACTTCCGCCCCGGCTGCTCCTCCGCCGCCGCCAGCGTCTCGGTCCCTTCCGGCAGCACGTCCACCTTCACCTCGGGACCGATCTCCAGCGTGCCGCGCTCGGTGGGAAAGAGCGTGACGATGGTGTCGCCTTCCACCAGCCGGTCCACGACCTCGACCAGGCGCGTGGGCGCCGGGCGCAGGTCCCAGTGCTGCAGGCTGGGGTCGATCATCCCCATCATCACCTCGGTGACCTGGCTGCCTTCCAGGTGCACGGCCGTGATGCCGTAGAGCACGGCAGGCACCGGGCCGCCGGCGAGGGCGGGATAGGCGGCGGCCGCGCGCGAGGATTCCATCGATTTCTCAACCATGCGGCACATTGTGGGCACCCACTCAGCCCCGGCGATAAGCCGAGTGCGCGCGAGGGCGTGGGAGAGTGCCTACCGTGCACCGTACACTGTGGCCTCCCCGATGTCGGCCGCAGTCCCCTCCCCCTCCGGCAGCCCCGCGCTCACGCGCGCGCACGGCCGGCGGCTGCGCGACATCTACCGCTCGGCGGGCTGGCCCTGCCAGGACCCGCTGGAGATCGACCTGCTGGCTGCCGGCCTGCTGGAGCGCGTGCGCTCGCCCCTGGGCCATGAGACCCTGCGCGTCACCGATGCCGGCCTGCAGTGGATGGCGGCCGTGCTGGCGCGCAACCGCGCCGCCCTGTCGGCCCACGAGGCGCTGGTGCAGCGCGTGGCGCAGGAGATGGCGCGCGCCGGGCGGCTGGCCTGGACCGGCCTGAGCCTGCGGGCGCAGGTGCCCACCGGGGATGCAGCCAGGCCGCTGCGCTGGTGCGTCGCCCGCCCCGACGTCTTCTCGATCCGCCACACCTCGGTGGAAAGCTACGTCGAGCCCATCGTGCACGAGATCAAGGTGCGGCGCTCCGACCTCCTGGCGGACCTGCGGCAGGACGCCAAGCGCGGCGCCTACCGCGACCTCGGCGCGTGCTGGTACGTGCTGGGCACGGATGCGCGCGGGCGGCCGATCGCCGAGCCCGACGAGGTGCCGGAGGAATGCGGGGTGCTGGTGGCGCAGGGCGAACGGCTGAGCGTCGCGCGTGCGGCCACGCGGCCGGCCCGTGCGGGCCTTCCCTTCGGCGTGTGGATGGCGCTGGCGAAGGCGACGCCGGTGGCGAGCGCGGATGAGGATGCGCAGGGGCTGCTGGACGCGGCGGCGTAGTGTCGCGGTTCGGCGCTGCGCGCGCGCTCACCACGACCCACGGGGACCTACGGGGCCACGGGGATAGGGGGACCAGGGGACTCCGGGACTGCCGGACACTCGCCATGTCATCCCGGGCTTGACCCGGGATCCTCCGGCGCCCGGCACTACCGGCTCGGATGCTCCGACTTCCCCTGCTCGGGGTCGGT
>DASWUI010000635.1:0-5357 GCA_036401715.1 Ramlibacter sp.
CCTCCGCCTTGGCAACCGCCGCGTCATAGACGCACGCCAGCTTCGGCTCGTTCGCGTACTGGCGCAGCAGCGCGCAGCCTTCCCAGAACTGGCGCTCGTGCTCGGTGTCGTTCCAGGTCTTCACGCCCCAGGCCACGCCGAGCACCACGCAGGCGGGCGCGAAGCCGCCGCCGGTGAGCAGGGCGGCCGTCACGCAGATGTTGTTGGCCGTGGCGCCGCTCCACATCGAGGCAGCGGCCGCGTACACGGCGGGCTGCTGGGTGTCCGGCAGCGTGCTGGCGTAGTGGAAGGTGACGGCCTTCATGCCGATGGCCAGCAGCGGCCCGAGCGGGTTCATTTCCACCGCGCCGGCGGCCAGGCCCGCCGCGGTCGACAGGCCGTCGCCGACGGCGGCATCGCGCGCCTGCTGCCTGGCATCCTGGGCGTGCGCCGCGCAGAACGCGACCGACAGCACGGCCCCCGCCACCAACCTTCCCACCCGGGTGAACTTCGCTTGTCCCAACGTCATTTCCTGCTCCTCCGTGCTCGGCACGTGCCCGGCAGTGGAGCATGCTCATCCGTGGGAAAACTAGGCAGTTCGCTGATGGCGCTGAGGCATCGGTAAGGCGGGCAGGGGCGCTGCGCACGCCGGTCGGCGCGCGCGAACCGGCTGTCCCCGCCCAAGGTTGCCTCGTGTAAGTCGTTCCGCCTGTTACCCGCGGACACGGGGCACGCCCATGGGCCAGGCGAGCCTCGGGCCCCTGTCAGCCCCGTGCCTCATGATCGCGGCATGACAGCCTCTCCCGCGAGTTTCTCCACGCTTCCCCTCGGCCCCGCCGTGCAGGCCAACCTGCAAAGGCTCGGGTACCTCGAGATGACACCCATCCAGGCCGCCAGCCTGCCGCCCGCGCTCCTGGGCAAGGACATCATTGCCCAGGCCAAGACCGGCAGCGGCAAGACCGCGGCTTTCGCGCTGGCGCTGCTGGCCAGCCTGAACGTGCGGCGCTTCGCCGTGCAGGCGCTCGTGCTGTGCCCCACGCGCGAGCTGGCCGACCAGGTGACGACCGAGGTGCGGCGGCTGGCGCGCGCCGAGGACAACATCAAGGTGGTCACGCTGGTGGGCGGCGTGCCGCTGCGCGGCCAGCTCGCCACCCTGGAGCACGGCGCGCACGTGGTGGTGGGCACGCCCGGGCGCGTGCTCGATCACCTGCAGCGCGGCAGCCTGCAGCTGGACGCCGTCAACACGCTGGTGCTCGACGAAGCCGACCGCATGCTGGACATGGGCTTCTTCGAGGAGATCGCGGGCGTCGTGCGCCTGTGCCCGCCGCAGCGCCAGACGCTTCTGTTCTCGGCCACCTATCCCGAAGGCATAGCCCGGCTCGCGGCGCAGTTCATGCGCGAGCCGCTGACCATCAAGGTGGAGTCGCAGCATGCGGCCGGCCAGATCGACCAGCGCTGGTACGAGGTCACCGAAGCGCAGCGCCTGCCGGCGGTCGGCAAGCTGCTCGACCACTTCCGCCCGGCGAGCACGCTGGCCTTCTGCAACACGAAGGCACGCTGCCGCGAGCTCGTGGAGGCGCTGCGCTCGCGCGGCTTCAGCGCGCTGGCGCTGCACGGCGACCTGGAACAGCGCGATCGCGACCAGGTGCTGGTGCGCTTCGCCAACGGCAGCTGCTCGGTGCTGGTGGCGACCGACGTGGCGGCACGCGGCCTGGACATCGCGGGTCTGGCGGCCGTGATCAGCGTGGACGTCTCGCCCGACGCCGAGGTGCACATCCACCGCATCGGCCGCACCGGCCGCGCCGGCGAAACCGGGCTGGCCCTGTGCCTGGCGAGCCTGGACGAGATGGGATCGGTCGGCCGCATCGAGCAGCTGCAGGGCCGGCCTTCCGAATGGCACCCGCTGGCGGAGCTCACGCCGGCGGGCGGTCCGGCGCTGAAGCCGCCCATGGCCACGCTGCACATCCAGGGCGGACGCAAGGAGAAGATCCGGCCGGGCGACGTGCTGGGCGCGCTCGCCAAGGACCTCGGCCTCGCGCGCGAGCAGGTCGGCAAGATCGAGGTCAACGAGTTCTCCACCTATGTCGCGGTGGAGCGCGGGATCGCGAAGGACGTGGCGAAGCGGCTGGGCGCGGCGCGGATCAAGGGCAAGGCGGTGAAGGTGAGGGTGCTGGAGGATTGAGCCGCCCGCCAGGGGCGCGGAGAGATGCCGGGGACCGGCGACCGCGCGGATCCGGCGGCAGGGCCGCGTCAGGCTGCGATGTCGGCCCCGCCGGCGCGCAGCTGGGCCAGCACCGCGCTCCAGCGCTCTTCATGCTCGCGCTGCAGCGGCGTTCCTTCCAGCAGCACGGGCCGGAACGCCCAGCCGCGCAGTCCCGCCTGCTCGTGCCAGGTGCGCACGCGTTGCCGCACCACCCACTGCGGCGTCGACCAGTCGCACCAGGGTTCCGCGGTGCGCGCGAAATCGGGCGAGCCGTCGAGCGCATCCCTCGCATAGGAAAGCGCGCCGTAGCGGCGTGGCGTGCCTGGCGCCGCGGGCCCGTCGTCATGGGCCTCGAACGTGCTGGCGCACTGCAGGGCCTCGGGCAGCAACGCGCGCGTGGTGAGATGCATGCCGACGCCGGGCTCGGGCCGCAGTGTCTTCCAGTGCAGGACGGGCTGCAGCTCCCAGCCTTGCAGCGCGCTCGCGCGCAGCGCGTCGGCGGCCTTCTGCCCCAGGACGTACTCGCCCGTGTACTGGTCGACGTGGGCGATGGTGTCCGGCGGCACCGGCTTGCCCAGGAACATGCGCCTGGGCAGGCGAACGCGCCAGCGGCCGGCGGTGGGGTGCAGGGCGTCGGCGTCGTAGTCCGCGAGGGTCGCGCGCGACTCGGCATCGCTCTGGCCGATGGTCTTGCGGCAGACGACCTCCAGGTGCGATGCAGCGGCGATCTCGCCGGCCGAGAACTGCACGTCGCGCAGGAAGGACATCTGCTCGCCTTCGGCCCGCGCGTGCTCCAGGACGCGCGCGAGCAGCGGGCCGGCTGCATCGACGAACTTCTTGAACAGGTAGCCCACGGCGCTGTTCGGTTCCGGGCCGAGCGCGGCGGCGAGCCGGGGGTCGGAAGCCAGGCGGTGCGCCAGCGCTTCGCTGCACAGACGGGGGCGCAGGAGGATCTTCATGGGCTGTGCGCTGCGATCAGGCCGCCGTCCCCGCGGCCCTGCGGATGATCTCGGCGAAGTGCTTCAGCACCGGCGAGCGCGTCGCGCCCTTGGGCCACAGCATCCCCGGCGTGCGGATCGGCGTCGGGTCTTCCAGCGGGATCACGCGCAGGTCGGCGCCCTGCGACACCGCCGTCTCGGCGATGATCCCGGCCAGCCCGGTCTGGCGGATCAGCTCGATCATGGGCGCCACCGAGTTCATCTGCGCCACCACCAGCGGCCGCGCGCCCGCCTGCTCGAAGCAGTCGTCGAGCAGCTTGCGCGTGAGGAACTGCCCGGGCAGCAGCACCATGCGCACCTCGTGCAGTTCCACCATCCGTACGCGGCGGCGCCGCGCCAGGGGGTGGCCGGTGCCGACCACCAGGCGCAGTTCCTCGTTGTAGAGCGGCTCGAACCAGAGCTCGGTGCCGTCACCGGGCGGGTACGAGACGGCGATGTCCAGGTGTCCCGAGCGCAGGCGCTTGAGGATCTGCCCGGCCGAGAGTTCCTCCACGCAGACCTCGATGCCCGGATAGGAATTGAGCAGCGTGGCCACGCATTGCGGGACCATGCGCGTGTTGAAGCTCGGCGTCGTGCCCAGGCGGATGCTGCCGGTGATGGCCTCGCCCGGCGCGCGCAGCGCCTGCACGCCCAGGTCGATCTGCTGCAGCGCCGGCGTCATGTGGCTGCGCAGGATCTCGCCGGCCTCGGTCATGCGCACGTGCTTGCCGCTGCGGTCGAAGAGGGGGGTGCCCAGCTCCTCCTCCAGCTGCTTGATCTGGTGCGACAGCGTCGACTGCGTCACGTGCAGGCGCTCGGCCGCGCGCGTGAAGTTCAGGGTTTCCGCCACTGCGTCGAAATAGCGCAGGTGCCGCAGTTCCATCGGAAGGCCGCCCGGATGTATGGATGGCATCGATCATAGCGGCCGCCAGCCATGCCCGGCAGGCGCGCCTACCGCGGGGATGCGGGCGCAGGCGTCGCGGCCCTGTGCGCGCGCTTCTCCTTGGCGCCGCAGGTCGCCGTAGTTGCGGATGGCCGTTGCGGTGCCGGAGAGCGGCAGCCAGGGCCGACTCCTCCCGCTGCGCCTGCTGCTGCAGGCGCTCCTGGGCCCAGGCGCCACTCGCGGCGCCATCTCAGGGTCCGCCCGGATTGCGATCGATGGCATCGATCAGCACGCTCGAAATTCATCACTTTGCGAAGCCGGCCGGGCTGCCTAGACTGCGGCCGCACACAGGAGACGAGCCATGGCCCAACTGGAAGTGAGCGACTTCGCGCAGGCGGTGATAGACCGCATGGGCGACTGCAAGGACGCGCGGTTCAAGCAGGTCATGACCTCCCTGGTGAAGCACGCGCATGCCTTCATGCGCGAGGTGGACCTCACGCCGGACGAGTGGATGGCCGGCATCCAGTTCCTCACCGCCTGCGGCCAGAAATGCGACGAGAAGCGGCAGGAGTTCATCCTGCTGTCGGACACCCTGGGGCTGTCGATGCTGGTCGTGGCGCTCGAGCAGGCGCGCGGCGCGAAGGCGCTGGCCGACCAGCCCGGCGAGAAGCCGACCGAAGCCACCGTGCAAGGCCCCTTCTTCTGGCCGGGCGCGCCGCAGCTGGAACTCGGCGCCGACATCGGCGAGGGCCATGGCGAGCCGACCCTGTACCACGGCCGCGTGACCGACACCTTCGGCAAGCCCATCGCCGATTGCGAGGTGGACGTCTGGTCGGGCGACGAGGGCGGCCTGTACGACATGCAGAAGGGCAACGAGATGCAGCTGCGGGCGCAGTTCCGCACCGACCGGGAGGGCAACTACCGCTTCTGGTCGATCAAGCCCACCTTCTACCCGGTGCCCGGCGACGGGCCGGTGGGCCGCATGCTGGACAAGATGGGACGCCACCTGAACCGGCCCGGCCACATGCACATGATGCTCAACGCGCCCGGGCACGAGCGGCTGGTGACGCACATCTTCGTCAAGGACAGCCCCTACCTGGACTCCGACGCGGTCTTCGGCGTGCGCAACAGCCTGGTCGTGGAGTTCCCGAAGCACCCGCCGGGCCAGGCGCCGGACGGGCGGAACATGAAGAAGCCGTATTACACGGCGAAGTACGACTTCCGGCTGGTGCCTTCGGCGCGGTGAGCGCCGCGTGTCGCGGTCGCCTGTCGGGCTCACCACGACCTACCAGAACGAGCCACGTAGCCATGCAGG
>DASWUI010000636.1:0-1957 GCA_036401715.1 Ramlibacter sp.
CCGCTGGTCAACGCCACCTCGGTGGCTACCGAGGTGCAGGTGAACTACGTGCAGGGCGGCGCCGCCGCCAACCTGCCGGTGCGGGTGTCGGCGCTGGTGCGCCCCAGGCACCTGTTCTTCAGCGACTACGAGGACTTCAGCTTCCGCCCCCCGCGCCCCGCGCAGGAACCCGGCAGCGGAGGCGAGGAGGAAGCGGCGGCCGCCGAGGACCAGCGCGTGATCGCCGACAAGCTGCCGCTGACGCTGGACCGCAGCGGCGCCGGCAAGCTGGTGGTGCCCGACGTGCCGGTGGCGCGGCAGCCGCGCGAGCTGGTGCTGGAGGCGAGCTATGCCGACCCGAACGGCGAAGTGCAGACGCTGCGCCACGTGGCGGGCCTGTGGCCGGCGGCGGTGGTGGCCGGCATCAAGACCGAGGGCTGGGTGTCGGCCAGCCAGAAGCTGCGCTTCCAGGCGCTCGCCCTGCAGCTCGATGGCAAGCCGGCCGCCGGGGTGGCGCTGGAGGTGAAGGGCTCGTCCCGCGTCGTCACCACCAGCCGCAAGCGCATGGTGGGCGGCTTCTACACCTACGACAACAAGACGCAGCTGAAGGACCTGGGAACCCTGTGCAGCGGCAAGAGCGACGCGCGCGGGCTGCTGCTGTGCGAGGCGAAGCCGGGCGAGCCGGGCGAGGTGGAACTGGTGGTGACCGCCACCGACGCGCAGGGCCGTTCCATCCAGGCCGCCAGCTCGGTGTGGGTCACGCGCCAGGGCGAGCTGTGGTTCGGCGGCGAGAACCACGACCGCATCGACGTGCTGCCGGAGAAGAAGGCCTACCAGCCGGGCGAGACGGCGCGGCTGCAGGTGCGCATGCCCTTCCGCTTCGCCACCGCGCTGGTGGCGGTGGAGCGCGAAGGCATCATCCGCACGCAGGTGGTGCAGCTGCGCGGCGACGATCCCACCGTCACGCTGAAGGTGGAGGAAGGCTGGGGCCCCAACGTGTACGTCAGCGTGCTCGCGCTGCGCGGGCGGCTGCGCGAAGTGCCCTGGTACAGCTTCTTCACCTGGGGCTACAAGGCGCCGCGCGAATGGTGGACGGCGTTCTGGTTCGAGGGCCGCGAGTACGTCGCGCCGACGGCGCTGGTGGACCTGGCGAAGCCCGCCTTCCGGCTGGGCGTGGCCGAGTTCCGCGTGGGAACGAAGGCGCACGAACTGGCGGTGAGCGTCAAGGCCGACCGCGAAAGCTATCCGGTGCGCGGCAAGGCGCGCGTCACCATCCAGGTCAGGCAGCCCAACGGCCAGCCGGCCGCGCATGCGGAAGTCGCGCTGGCCGCGGTGGACCAGGCGCTGCTGGAACTGCTGCCCAACGACAGCTGGAACCTCCTGGAAGCGATGCTGCGCCGCCGGGCCTGGGGCGTGGAGACGTCCACCGCGCAGATGGAGATCATCGGCCGCCGCCACTACGGCCGCAAGGCGGTGCCGGCCGGCGGCGGCGGCGGCAAGAGCGCCACGCGCGAGCTGCTGGACACGCTGCTGCTGTGGAACCCGCGCGTGCTGCTGGACGCGCAGGGCCAGGCGGTGGTGGAGGTGCCGCTGAACGATGCGCTCACCACCTTCCGCATCGCCGCCGTCGCGGACATGGGCACCGGCCTGTTCGGCAGCGGGCAGGCGAGCATCCGGGCGACGCAGGACCTGCAGATCGTCAGCGGCCTGCCGCCGCTGGTGCGCGAGGACGACCGGTTCCGCGCGCAGCTGACGCTGCGCAACACGACGGCCAAGGCGATGAAGGTCGAGGTGGCGCCGCGCGCGACGCTGCTCAAGCTCGATCCGCAGACGGTGGACATCCCGGCCGGCGAGGCCCGCGAAGTGGCGTGGATGGTGACGGCGCCCGCCACGCTGGCGCAGGCGCGGACCGAAGCGATCCTGTGGGAGATCGAGGCGCGCGACACGCTGGGCGGCGCGCGCGACGCGCTCAAGGCCA
>DASWUI010000637.1:0-5427 GCA_036401715.1 Ramlibacter sp.
ACCGGCTTCGACGACATGGACGACGACATCCCGTTCTGACGGCCGGATGTCCCCGCGCCGCGGCCGCTGAAGCGGCGCGGCGCCCACCCCGCCAGGCGGCATGATCAGCCTGACCCGACTCACGATCCAGCGCGCGCGCCAGGAACGCCTGCCGCAGCTCGCCGGCAGCCTCACCTTCACCACGGTGCTGTCGATCGTGCCGCTGCTGGCGGTGAGCTTCGCGCTGCTCACGCGCTTTCCCATGTTCCGCGCGCTGCACGACGCGATCCAGCGCCACCTGCTGGAAGTGCTGCTGCCGGCCGACATCTCGCGCACCGTGCTGCGCCACCTGGCGCGCTTCGCGGCCAACACCGGCGGCCTCACGCTGCTGGGCATGCTGTTCGTGCTGCTGGCGGCGGTGGTGCTGCTGCTGACGGTGGAGAACGCGTTCAACCGCATCTGGCAGGTCAAGAAGGACCGGCCGCTCGTCAAGCGCCTGGGCATGTACCTGTTGATCCTGGCGCTGGGACCGCTGGTGCTCGGCGCCAGCCTGTGGGCCACCTCCTACCTGCTCGCTGCCTCCGCCGGCCTGCTGCGCGCGCTGCCGCCGTCCGCCGCCTTCGTGCTCAACCTGGGGCCGGTGCTGCTCGGGACGGTGGCGCTCGCCAGCCTGTTCTACTTCCTGCCCAACACGCGCGTGCGCCGGCGCGACGCGATCCTCGGCGGCCTGCTCGGAAGCATCGCACTGGAGCTGGGCAAGCGCGGCTTCGCCGCCTACCTGCTGTCGGTGCCCACGTACAAGACCATCTACGGCGGCTTCGCGGTGGTGCCGGTGTTCCTGCTGTGGGTTTATTTCTCCTGGCTGGTCACGCTGGCGGCGGCGCTGCTGGCGGCGAACATGGCGAAGGCGGGCAGGGCGCCGGCAAGGCGCACTGCACGGGCCTGACGGGTCTTGCGCCCTCTCCCTCAGGGAGAGGGAGAAACAGCCGCGGGGGCGGGCAGGAGCGCGAACAGCGTCGCCAGCAGCAGCCCCGCCAGCACGTTATGCGCGAGGCCCAGCGCCAGCGGCACCGCCGCGACCCACAGCATCGCCAGCCCCAGGCCGGCCTGCGCCAGCGCCAGCAGCACCAGCACGCCCCCGAGCCCGCGCGCGCCGCGCCGCATCGTCGCCACGCCCAGCGGCACCAGCAAGGCGAGCACTACCAGCGCGGTGCCGCGGTGCCACTGGCACAGGGCCGCTTCGCCGCAGCGGTCCGACAGCTGCGTGACGCTGACCAGCCCGCCCAGGGCGATCTGCAGCAGCAGGAGTCCCACGGCCGCGAGTGTCCATGCCCGCGGTGGGGTCGATGAGGAGGACGGCGCCCCGGTGGCCTGCACCAGCCGCAGCGACAGCGCGAACATCGCGAGCCCCGCCAGCAGGTTGCCGACGCCCACCAGCGCCGCACGCGAAGGCCCCGCCATGCGGCCCAGGATCGCGAGGAACAGCGCCAGCCCCAGCAGCCCCAGCACCAGCCGTCCCTGCCGCGCCAGCACCGGCTGCTGCCCGAGCGACTTCACCAGCATGAAGATCACCAGCAGCAGCGCCACGCTGGCGACCACCCGGTGCGCCATCCGCGCGGACCTGACGGCCGCCGTGTCCAGCGCGTCCAGCGCCTGCGGCGTCATCGCCGCGCGCTCGGCGTAGCACCGCGGCCAGGGTTCGCAGCCCAGGCCCGCGCGCGACAGCCGGATGAAGGCGCTGAGGCTGGTGATCGCCAGCACCAGCACGGCGCAGGCCCAGGCCA
The DNA here is from genome assembly GCA_036401715.1 of Ramlibacter sp. GTDB lineage: Bacteria > Pseudomonadota > Gammaproteobacteria > Burkholderiales > Burkholderiaceae_C > Ramlibacter. The sequence continues at coordinate 1,764 of DASWUI010000637.1, forward strand.
GCCTGCGCAGCTGCGAAAGGCGTGTTTGCGGCGTGTCCATGGCCGCGGATGCTACCGGCGCGCAACGTCGCCGCGTGGGCGCGTTCCCGGTTTTCAGAATTCCTTATCCCAGATCAAGGCCGGCATCGGGCGTCCGGCGAACCATGCGGCCACGCACAACTTCACGAGGAGATGCCATGAGCCACGACAGCGACGACGCCGACGTTCCGTGGATGCAGCAGCTGCTGGACAACCCCTTCCTGCTGCTGTTCCTGGGCGTGATGATTCCCATGGTGGTCTACACGCTGTGGGGCGTCATCGACATCCTGACCATCCCGGCCGCCAAGTGAAGGAGCCGACATGACCGCCATCCTCCCGCCGGCAGAGCGGCTCTGGTGGAAGCACCCGCTGGACCGCGTCGAAGGCACCTGGATCGCCATCGCCTTCGCCTGGTGCATGGTGATGTTCTTCATGATGATCTACTGGCATGCCTACGGCAACCAGAACCTCTCCACCGAGACGTACAAGACCACGCCGGAGAAATTCGCCGCCAAGGCGCAGGCGGTGGTCGACAAGTACACGGTGCGCACGGAAACCGACCAGAAGATCCCCGTGGTGGCGCCGCCGCCGGACAGCGACGTGTACCTGGTCGCGCGCCTGTGGTCGTGGTGGCCCATCATCGAGCTGGAGAAGGGCAAGACCTACCGCCTGCACCTCACCGCCATGGACTACAACCACGGCTTCTCGCTGCAGCCGGCCAACATCAACATCCAGGTGGTGCCGGGCTACGAGCACGTGGTGAAGGTCACGCCCAACCAGTCGGGCACCTACTCGATCGTCTGCAACGAGTTCTGCGGCATCAACCACCACTCGATGGTGGGCCGCCTGTACGTGAAATAGGGGGCCGCCCATGTCCGCAGTCCTTCCCGCCCCGCCGGCCGCGCCCGGCGTCGCCACCAGCTACCGGACCTGCCCGCGCACCGGCCTGCAGTTCGAGGCGCGCGCCGAGCGGCTGATGATCGTCAACGCGGTGACCGCCGTCGTGGCCCTGCTGCTCGGCGGCCTGCTGGCCATCGGCGTCGTGCTCACGCGCTGGCCCGCCGTGCACTGGCTGGCGCCCGACACCTTCTACATGGTGCTCACCGCCCACGGCATCGACATGCTGATCTTCTGGATCATCTTCTTCGAGATCGCGGTGCTGTACTTCTGTTCGTCGACGCTGCTGCGCTGCCGGCTCGCCACGCCCAACCTGGCCGGGCTCGCCTTCGCGCTAATGCTCATCGGCGCCGTCACCAACAACGTGGCGGTGTTCCAGGGCGGCTCCAGCGTGATGATGACGTCGTACGTGCCCATGATGGCCGCCCCCTCGTTCTACCTGGGCCTGATCCTGTTCGCCGTGGGAGCGCTGATCGCCTGCTTCGTGTTCTTCGGCACGCTGGTGGTGGCCAGGCGCGAGCGGACCTACGAAGGCTCGGTGCCGCTGGTGACCTTCGGCGCGATCACCGCCGCGATCATCGCCGTGTTCACCATCGCCTCCGGCGCGATCATCCTGATCCCCACCTTCCTGATGTCGATCGGCCTGGTCAAGGAGGTGGACCCGCTGGTCTACCGCACGATCTGGTGGGCCTTCGGCCACTCCTCGCAGCAGATCAACGTGGCCGCGCACATCTCCATCTGGTACGCGGTCGCGGCGATCGCCTTCGGCGCCAAGCCGATGTCCGAGCGGGTGAGCCGCGGCGCCTTCCTGCTGTACATCCTGTTCCTGCAGCTGGCCAGCGCGCACCACCTGCTGGCCGACCCCGGCCTGTCCACCGGCTGGAAGGTGGTCAACACCAGCTACTTCATGTACTTCGCGGTGCTGGCCTCCATGATCCACGGGCTGACCATCCCGGGCGCCATGGAAGTCGCGCAGCGGCAGAAGGGCTACACCCGCGGCCTGTTCGAGTGGCTGCGCAAGGCGCCCTGGGGCAACCCGGTGTTCTCCGGCGTGTTCATCTCCATCATCGGCTTCGGCTTCCTGGGCGGCATCTCGGGCGTGATGATGGGCACGGAGCAGCTGAACATGCTGATCCACAACACCATCTACGTGCCGGGGCACTTCCATGCCACGGTGGTGATCGGCACCACGCTGTCCTTCATGGCGCTGACCTACTTCCTGATCCCCGCGCTGTTCAAGCGCGAGATGATCTGGCCGCAGCTGGCGAAGATCCAGCCCTACCTGTTCGGGCTGTCGATGTACTTCTTCGCGCTCGTCATGATGGGAGCGGGCACGCTGGGCGTCTCGCGCCGCCACTGGGACATGGCCTTCCAGGGCGCGGCGCTCGGCTACGAATGGCCCGGCGCGGCCTACCTGATGATGGGCCTGGTGGGGATCTCGGGCATCGCGGCCATCGCCGGCGGCGGCCTGTACATCGCCATCACCGTGGGTTCGCTCCTGTTCGGCAAGAAGCTGGAGAGCGGCGCGAAGAGCGCCAACTTCACGCCGGTGCAGCGCGCGGCGCCGACGGCGGTGGTGCAGACCTACGGCTCCGCGGGCTTCGCGGCGCCGGGCACCTTCGTGCTGGCCATGCTGTTCCTGGTGGCCTTCGTGCTGTACTACTTCATCAACTGGAAGTACCTCGGGCAGCTCTGGGGCCTGAGCTGAGGAGGGCGGCGCCATGACGACGACCACGGCCATCGCCAGCCCGCCGCGCGGCCTCGAGCTGGCGCGGGCGGTGCTCTCGCTGTTCAAGCTGCGCATCGGCATGCTGATCATGGTCACGGCCCTGGTGGGGCTGGCGGTCACGCCGGGCGCCTCGCTGAGCGCCCTGCAGGTGCTGGTGCTGGCGCTGTCGGTGCTGGTCGCATCGGCCAGCGCCGGCGCCTTCAACCAGTACGCCGAGCACGAGGCCGACCGGCTGATGAAGCGCACCGCCGGCCGCGCCTTCGCCACCGGCGCGCTGCCGCACCGTCCCGCCTGGCTGCTGCTGATGGCGGTGATGCTGGCCGGCGCGGTCGCGGCGGCGTGGGTGATGCTCAACGCGGCGGCCGCCGCCTACGTGTTCCTCGGCGCCTTCTTCTACGGCGTGGTCTACACGCTGTGGCTCAAGCGGCGCAGTGCCTGGAACATCGTGATCGGCGGGCTGGCCGGCAGCTTCGCCGTGCTGGCCGGCGCCGCCGCGGTCGACCCCACCCCGGGCGCGCTGGGCTGGCTGCTCGCGCTGGTGCTGTTCCTGTGGACGCCGCCGCATTTCTGGAGCCTGGCGATCGCCAACCGCGGCGATTACCTGATGGCCGGGGTGCCCATGCTGCCCGTGGTCGTCGGCGACCGGCGCGCGGCCTGGATCGTGTTCGCCAGCACCGTCGCCCTGGTCGCCGCCTCGCTGGCGCCGCTGGCCTACGGCGCGGGATGGATGCACGCGCTCGGCGCCCTCACCGGTGGCGGCTGGTTCCTGCACAAGTCCTGGCAGCTGGCGCGCCATCCCACGCGACGCACGGCGATCGGCTCCTTCCTCGCTTCGCTCGTGCAGCTGAGCGCCTTGCTGGCGGGGGCGACGCTCGACGCGCTGCTGCGCTGACGCCTGCTGCTGCCGCAGTCCCGCGATGGCCCGCCGCATCCGCTCCACCCTCCGCGCCGGCATCGCGGCGTGCTGGCTCGCGGCACTGCCGGCGCTGGCGCAGCAGGTGCCGGCGCTGGACGCGCCGC
>DASWUI010000638.1:0-7963 GCA_036401715.1 Ramlibacter sp.
ACAAGATGTTCCTTACCCGCGAGATCTGCCTGGCCGAGAACTGCGCCCGGCCCGGCGCGCGCAACCACCCGCTGTGCATCCGCCACCGGGAGGAAGTGCGGGTGCGCGAGGAAGGCAAGGTCCGCCAGGGACCGCAGGTCACGCCCTAGCCGCCGGCGCGCGGCCTCCTAGAGGATGTCGAGCGTGTGCACGCCGAAGTGGCCGCGCGCGCGATCGGCGAAGAAGCGCTCCAGCGTCTCGCGCACCGTGCGGAACGCGATCTCCTCCCAGGGGATCTCCTCCTGCGCGAACAGGCGCGCCTCGATCGTCTCGAAGCCCGGGTCGAACACGTCGCTCAGGAGCCGCGCCCGGTAGAACAGGTGCACCTGCCCCACGCGCGGCACGCTCAGCACCGTGAACAGGCCTTCCAGCTCGATCTGCGCGCCGGCTTCCTCGTCGGTCTCGCGCGCCGCGCCTTCGGCCGTGGTCTCGCCCAGTTCCATGAAGCCCGCCGGCAGCGTCCACTTGCCCCAGCGCGGCTCGATGTTGCGCTTGCACAGCAGCACCTTGTCGCCGTAGTAGGGCACCGTGCCCACCACGTTCAGCGGGTTCTCGTAATGGATGGTGTCGCAGGCGGGGCAGACCGCGCGTTCGTGCGTGTCGCCGTCGTCCGGCACGCGGTAGACGACGGACGCGCCGCAGTTGCGGCAATGCTTGATGGGGCGGCGGACGGTCACGGGAGAAGAAACGGGCTCCCGAGGGAGCCCTTGCGTGCTGGGAAACGGGGACGAGTTTAAGCCTTCTTCGCCGGGGCCGGGGCGGCCTTGCCGTGCTTCTCGATCAGGGCGCGGGCGGTGTCCAGCAGCTTCTTGCCGTCGAAGTTGCGCTTGTTCATGTCCTCCACCCATTCCACTTCCACCAGCCGGGCCTTGCGCTTGAATTCCTGCGCGTCGGCGGCGGAGATGGTGTGGATGGTGTTCTTGCGGTCCACGGCGGACTTGCGGCCGATGCCGTCGTTGCCCTGCTGCACCTTGCCCAGCCAGGCGGAGGTGGCCAGGCCGGAGTTGGCGTCGATCACCTTCTTCAGGTCGGGGGCCAGCGAGTTGTACTTCGCCTTGTTCATCGCCATCACGAAGGTGGTGGTGTACAGGGCGCCGCCGGCGGGATCGAACTCGCTGTGGAACTTCGTCAGCTCGTGGACCTTCACCGAGGGGACCACTTCCCAGGGGATCACGCAGCCGTCGATGGTGCCCTTGGACAGGGCGTCGGGGATCTGCGGCAGCGGCATGCCCACGGGCGTGGCGCCGAGGAAGCCGAGCATCTTCGTGATCTGGCGGGTCGGCCCGCGCACCTTCAGGCCGCGCAGGTCGTCGGCCGTCTTGATCAGCTTGTCCTTGGTGTGGAACATGCCGGGGCCGTGCACGTGCAGCGCCAGCACCTGCGTGTCCTTGAACTCGTCGGGCGCGACGGTCTGGTAGTACTCCCAGTACGCCCTGGAGGTGGCCTCGGCGTTGTTCATCATGAACGGCAGCTCGAACACCTCGATGCGCGGGAAGCGGCCGGCGGTGTTGCCGGGCAGCGTCCACACGATGTCGACCACGCCGTCCTTGGCCTGGTCGTACAGCTGCACGGGGGTGCCCCCGAGCTGCATGGCGGGATAGCCCTCGAACTTGATGCGGCCGCCCGAGTCCTTCTCCACCTTCGCCATCCAGGCCTTGTGCATGGTGAGCCACACGTTCGACTGGGGCGCCATGAAGGTGTGGAACTTGAGGGTGACGGACTGCTGCGCGAGGCCGCTGAGGCCGGGCGCGCCGAGCGCCACCGCGGCGGTGGACTTCAGGAGGGTGCGACGCTGGATCATTGTGGAATCTCCGGATGGATGCATGAAGTTAACTGCAGGCCGGGCCCGCGTGCCACGGGGCTTTCCCTCAACGGATGAACCCGACCAGCCACAGCGGGATGATGGGGAAGAAGAGGAACAGCAGGGTGCGCAGCACGTCGCTGAGCAGGAAGGGCATGACCCCGCGGTAGGTTTCGCCCATGGGCACTTCCTTGGCCAGGCCGTTGACGATGTAGACGTTCAGCCCCACCGGCGGCGCGATCAGGCCGAAGCCCACCGTCATCAGCACCATGATGCCGAACCAGATCGCCACCGATTCCTTGGGCATGCCGAAGTCCAGCCCGATGATGATCGGGAAGAAGATCGGGATGGTCAGCAGCAGCATGGACAGTTCGTCCATCACCGCGCCGAGCAGCACGTAGAACAGCAGGATCGCCACCACCACCAGCAGCGGCGAGACGCCCCAGCTGCCCACCACCGCGGCCAGCTGGTTGGGCACCTGCGTGAGCGCCAGCGCGGAGTTCATCAGGTCGGCGCCCAGGAAGATCAGGAAGATCATGGCGGCGCTCACGGCGGTGCCGTAGAAGCACTCCTTGAACTTCTGCAGCGTCATCTCGCCCTTGACCAGGGCGGTGAGGAAGGTCGTGGCCGCGCCCACGGCCGCGCCCTCGGTCGGCGTGAACAGGCCGCCGTAGATGCCGCCGAACACCAGCGCGAAGATGATCGCGATCGGCGCGACGCCCAGCACCGAGCGCAGCGTCAGGGGCGGCGGCGCGTCCTCCACGTCCGGTGCGTGGCCCGGCACCAGCCGCACGTAGATCGCCACGGCGATCATGTAGCCGAGCATCGCGATGATGCCGGGAATCACCGCGGCCGCGAACAGCTTGCTGATGTTCTGCTCGGTCAGGATCGCGTAGATCACCAGCACGATCGAGGGCGGCAGCTGGATGCCCAGCGTGCCGCCGGCGGCCAGCGTGCCGGTGGCGATGCGGCCCGAGTAGCCGTGGCGGCGCATCTCCGGCAGCGCCACGCTGGTGATCGTGGCCGCGGTGGCGACCGAGGAGCCGCTGATGGCCCCGAAGGCGGCGCAGGCGAGCAGCGAGGCCATGGCCAGGCCGCCCTTGAAGCGGCCCATCACCGCGGCGGCGAACTCGAACAGCGACTTGCTGATGCCGCCCTTGGTGGCGAAGTGCCCCATCAGGATGAACAGCGGGATCACCGACAGGTCGTAGCTGGCGACGCGCGCGAAGGCCTGGGTGTTCAGGAAGTTGGAGTAGGGCAGCCAGCCGGTCTGCGCCAGGTAGCCGATGGTGCCGGCGGCGAACATGCTGGCGGCGATCGGGATGCGCACCGCCATCAGCAGCAGCATCGAGCCGAAGATCAGCGCGGTGAGCGCGAGCGGGCTCATATCGCGCCCTCCCCGGCGGCGTCCTCGGGGACGGTGAAGCCGAACACCGCCTGGTGCAGCGCGATCAGGCCCGCCAGCACGAAGGCGGGCACCATGAAGGCGTACACCACCCACTCGGGGAAGCCCATGATCTGCGTCTCGGAGCCGTAGGAGTGGCTGTTGAGTCCGCCCAGCGTGGAGCGCCACGCGAGCAGGAAGAAGATCAGCGCGATCACGAAGGCGCCGAGCCGGTCCATGCGGTCCTGCGCGCGCTGGCTGGCGCGCGCGGTGAAGAAGTCGACGATGATGTTGCCGCGCCGCGCCTGGCAGATCGGCATGAACATCGCGATCGCCGCGCCGGCCGCGACCCCGGTGAGCTCGAAGGCGCCGACGATGGAGACGCCGACCGTGTTGCGGCCGATCAGGCTGCCGCAGGTCATCAGGGTGATGCCTGTCAGCAGGACGCCGGCCAGGATGGCGCATAGCTTCGCCAGGGCTTCCAGTACGCGCAAACGCTGCTCCTCTTTCTTCTGGTCGATTCTTGCCGGCGCGTGCGCCGGCCGCGGCGCGTGCCGCGGGGTCGCGCGATTATCGGGCAAGGGCCGGGCCTTGCACCCGGCCCCGGCTGCCTTGCGTCAGGCGGCCTGGATCTTCACCGAGATGTTGGTGAGGCCCTTGACGCCCACGACCAGCGTGTCGCCCGCCACGACCGCCGCCACGCCTTCGGGCGTGCCCGTGTAGATCAGGTCGCCGGGCTGCAGCTCCCAGGCGGCCGAGACGTGCTCGATGATCTCGCCGATGTTCCAGATCAGCTTGGACACGTCGCTGCGCTGGCGGTCCTTGCCGTTGACCTGCAGCCAGATCTCGGCCTTCTCGATGTCGCCGGCCTGCTCCGCGGGCGTGATCGGGCCGATGGGCGCGGAGTAGTCGAAGCCCTTGCCGATGCACCAGGGGCGGCCCTGCTTCTTCATCTCGCCCTGCAGGTCGCGGCGGGTCATGTCCAGGCCGACCGCGTAGCCGAAGATGTGCTTCCTGGCGTCGGCGGCCTTGATGTTCTTGCCGCCCTTGCCGATGCAGGCCACCAGCTCGATCTCGTGGTGCAGGTCCTTGGTCAGGCTGGGGTAGGGGATGGTGGCGGTCTTGCCGGCTTCCACCACGACGGCGGCGTCGGCGGGCTTGAGGAAGAAGAAGGGCGCCTCGCGGCCGGTGAAGCCCATCTCCTTGGCGTGTTCGACGTAGTTGCGGCCCACGCAGTAGATGCGGCGCACGGGGAAGCGCTCGGAGCGGCCGACGACGGGCACGCTGACGGTCGGCGCGGGTTGGAAGACGTAGCTCATGACAACCTTTCTTCGTTGTGGATGCCCAGCGCCTGGTGGACGGGGCGGTCGGAAAAACTGAACAGGACGCAGCCCTTGCTGCTCGAGAGGCGGGCAGTGTGCCACGAGGGAACCACGAAATGGTCGCGCGGGCCGAAGCGGAAACGCCACTCCTGGTGGTCGAAGGAAACGTGCACCTCGCCTTCGCCTTCCACCACGCTGTAGACCGCGCCATCGGTCTGGCGCCAGCCCTTGCCCTCGAAGCCGGCGGGCAGGCGCTGCATGAAGGTGCCGATGGTGGGCATGGTCCAGCCGCCGGTGAGCGGGTTCACGTAGCGCAGCTTGAAGCCGTCCCAGGGGTCGGGGGCGCATTGGCGCTCCAGCTGCTCCAGCGCTTCGCGGCTGCGCTCGTACGGGTAACTGAAGATCGGCGAGGTCTTGCCGTAGGGCGGGTCGCTGCGCACCGGCACCATGTTGTGCCCGTAGCGCGCGAAGCTCGTGCCCTCGGCGCGCGTCACCTTCTGCGACTTGCTGGCGTCGTTCTGCGCGAAGCCGGCGTCGAGGAAGCGGATCATCGGGATGTCCAGGCCGTCGAGCCACACCACCGGGCCGTCGGCCTCGTGGCCGTGGTCGTGCCAGGTCCAGCTCGGGGTGATGATGAAGTCGCCCGGGCGCATGGTCGTGCGCTCGCCGTCCACCGCCGTGTACGCGCCCGAGCCTTCGACGATGAAGCGCAGGGCGCTTTGCGTGTGCCGGTGGCTGGGCGCCACTTCGCCGGGCAGGATCAGCTGCAGTCCCGCGTACAGGGACTGCGTGACGGCCGACTGGCCGCGCAGGTTCGGGTTCTCGAGGATCAGCACGCGGCGCACGGCTTCCTCGGCGGTGATCGCCTCGCCGGCGCGCATCAGGAAGGGACGGACCTCGCCGTATTTCCACAACGCCGGCACGCAGGGGGTGTTCGGCCTGGGCGGCACCAGCGCATGCAGCACTTCCCACAGCGGCGTGAGGTTGTGCGGGTCCATGTCGCGGTACAGCTGCTCGCGGATCTGCTTGGTGGGAAGCGGTGCGTTCATGGGTTTCCTTTACCAGCTGCGGCCCAGGTAGGCGCCATTGTGTTCGAGGCGGGATTGCAGGGCGGCCGTGTCCACGGCGGCCGCGGTGCTGCCGGCTTGCAGCGCGAGGTCGGCGGCGGAGCCCGCGGCCTGGCCCATGACGAAGCAGGCGCCGGTCACGCGCGCGGCCGATTGCGCCTCGTGGCTCATGGAGGCGCAGCGCCCGGCGATCCACACGTTGTCCAGGCCCTGCGGCACGGTCATCCGGTAGGGCAGGTGGTTGAAGCCGCGGGATTCCGGGATCTTCGGCCAGCGGAATTCGACGTCGCCCTTGAGGTGCAGCTCCAGCGGCCAGCCGTTGACGCCGATGGTGTCGTCGAAGCTGGCGCACTCCAGCACGTCGGCCTCGGTCAGCTGGGCGAGGCCGCGCACGCGCCGGGTCTCGCGGATGCCCACCTGCGGCGCGATGTCCACGATGTAGCTGCTCTCGAAGCCGGGCACCTCGCGCAGGAAGCCGGCCACTTCGGCGATCTGCCGGCGGCCCAGCACCTCCGCATCGCTCAGGTCGCGCGCGTCGGTGCCGTTCATGGCGTTGCCCTCGCGGTTGGCCAGCTGCGTGAGGTTGACGCGCCATTCGATCCCGCTCTTCTGCGGCCGCACGATCGGCGTCTTGCGCGGGAACTTGTAGCGGCCCGCGGCTTCGGCTTCCAGCATCAGCTTCGGGATGACTTCCCAGGCCTTGCCGGCCCGTTCCGGGTTGATGCCGTTGAGGCGGAACATGGTGGACGGATAGAGCATGTTGCCCGCGCCATCCCCCAGCTCGTAGGGCGCGCCGGCCCAGGCGGCGAGGTCGCCGTCGCCGGAAGCGTCGATGAAGGCCTGGGCGGTGACCGCGAAGCGGCCCGACTTGGTTTCCACCAGCAGCGCCTGCACGCGCCGCGGGCCGTCCATCACCACGCCGGCGGCCAGCGCGTGGAACAGGATCTCCACGCCCGCCGACAGCAGCAGGTCGTCGGCGGCGATCTTGTAGGCGGCGGTGTCGTAGGCTTGCGCCACGGTCTTGCCGAACAGGGCGTGCGGCTGGTTGAGGCCGCCGAGCCGATCGATCCGTCGCAGCAGGTCGTCGGCGACGCCGTGCACCACCTGGCGGATCTCGCCGTGCACGTTGGCGTGCAGGCCGCAGAAGTTGGTCACGCCGGCGGCCGTGCCCATGCCGCCCAGGAAGCCGTAGCGCTCCACGAGCAGGGTCTTGCGGCCGGCGCGCGCCGCGGCGACGGCGGCGGCCATGCCGGCCGGGCCGCCGCCCAGCACGACGACCTCGTAGTCGCCCCAGACCGGCGTCTGCCGTGCGGGCTCGGTGAGGGTGCGGGCCATCAGTCGAACAGCCGCTGCAGGTCGATGCCCTTGTACATCCAGGAGAGGCCGGCGAAGCCGGCGGACTCCTCGCCGCTCTGGAACATGCGGTTGCGCAGCTCGCGCGTGACGCCCGAGGCGTGGTAGATGTCGCCGTAGAAGCGCGCCGTGAGCTGCACGCGGCCGGTGCGCAGGTACCGCGCCTTCTGGTATTTCTGGAACGCGCTGGCCACGTCGTTGCCGGTGTGCCTGAGGGCTTCGCCCAGCACCACGGCGTCCTCGATCGCCTGGCCGGCGCCCTGCGCGAGGTACTGCAGCATGGGGTGGGCCGCGTCGCCCAGCAGCGTCACGCGGCCGTCGCTCCAGTCCTTCACCGGCTCGCGGTCGCACAGCACCCACATCTTCCAGGTCTCGATCTTCTGCAGCAGCTCGCGCACCTGCGGCACGGCCTGCGCGAAGCGCTCGTTCAGTTCGGCGGTGTCGCCGAAGGTGTTCCAGCCCTCGTCGTACTTGTTGCTGTGGAAGACGGCCACCAGGTTGAACAGCTCGCCGCGGCGCAGCGGGTAGTGCACCAGGTGGGTCTTCTCGCCGCCCCACAGCAGCACGTCGTCGCTCCACAGGTGCGCCGGGACTTCCTCGCGCTTGAGGACCGCCCGGTAGGCGATGTGGCCGGAAACCCGTGGCTTGCCGTCGCCGACGATGGACTGGCGCACGCGGCTCCAAAGCCCGTCGGCACCGACCAGCGCGTCGGCCCGCAGCGTTTCACCGCCGGCGAGCTGCACCGTGACGCCCTGCGCGTCCTGGGTGTAGCCCTCGACCTTGCTCGCGGTGCGCAGCTTCACGGCCGGCTGCGCCTTGCAGGCGTCGAGGAAGACGTTGTGGATGTCCACGCGGTAGATCACGCCGTAGGGATACCCATAGGCGGCGCGGGCGACATCGCCCAGCGGCACGCGGACCACCTTCTCGCCGGTGCGCACGTCGTTCATCCCCAGCCCGGGCGGGAAGAAGGCGACCCGGTTGATCGCTTCGGTCAGCC
>DASWUI010000639.1:0-2265 GCA_036401715.1 Ramlibacter sp.
CTTCGGTGGCCTCCAGGAACCAGCCGGTGACGATCACCACGGCGGCGACCACCGTGAAGACGGACAGGGCACGCACCACGTTGACGCGCTCGCGCAGCAGCCCCAGCAGCGACAGCAGCAGCGGCGCCAGGATCGCCGCCGCCAGGATCGCGACGTGCGCGAGCAGGCGCGCCTCCGGGCCGCCCTCCACCGGCAGCCAGCCGAGGTAGGCCACCACGAAGATCGCCGACACCACCGCCGACAGCCCGGCCAGCAGCGCCACGCGGCGGCGGGCGCGGAAGAAGGCGGCCAGGGAAACGGCCAGCATGAGGCCCGCCGTCCCGAAGAAGGCGCCCCAGAAGCCGGCGGCGAGCGGATGCATTGCGCGCAACGATAGCGCATGTGGCCCCCATTCCCCCAGGGGGCTCCCTTACACTGTCGCGCTGACACCTCACCGCGCCGCGATCGCCGCCGAATGTCCGCCATCTTCAACTTCACCTTCGTCCCGTGGTTCCGCTCGGTGGCGCCCTACATCCACATGCACCGGGGCAAGACCTTCGTGGTGGGCATGGCCGGCGAAGCGATCGCGGCCGGCAAGCTGCAGCACATCGCGCAGGACCTCGCCCTGATCCAGAGCATGGGGGTCAAGATCGTGCTGGTGCACGGATTCCGCCCGCAGGTGAACGAGCAGCTCAAGGCCAAGGGCCACGCCGCCCGCTACTCGCACGGCATGCGCATCACCGACGAAGTGGCGCTGGACTGCGCCCAGGAGGCCGCGGGGCAGCTGCGCTACGAGATCGAGGCCGCCTTCAGCCAGGGGCTGCCCAACACGCCCATGGCGGGTTCGACCGTGCGCGTGATCTCCGGCAACTTCATCACCGCGCGCCCGGTGGGCATCGTGGACGGGATCGACTTCCAGCACTCCGGGCTGGTGCGCAAGATCGACGTGGCGGGCATCAGGCGCACGATCGACCTCGGCGCCCTCGTGCTGATCTCCCCCTTCGGCTTCTCCCCCACGGGCGAGGCCTTCAACCTGACGATGGAGGAGGTCGCGACCAGTGCCGCGATCGCCCTGCAGGCGGACAAGCTGATCTTCCTGAGCGAGATCCCGGGCGTGCGGACCCAGCCGCTGGAGCCCGAGGGCGAGGACAACCCGATCGACACCGAGCTGCCGCTGGCGGCGGCCGAACAGCTGCTGGCGAGCCTGCCGCCGCCGCAGAACCCGAGCGACACCTCCTTCTACCTGCAGCACTGCGTCAAGGCCTGCAAGGCGGGCGTGGAGCGCAGCCACATCATCCCCTTCGCCGTCGACGGCTCGCTGCTGCTGGAGATCTACGTGCACGACGGCATCGGCACGATGGTGGTGGACGAGAAGCTGGAGGAGCTGCGGGAGGCGACCGCCGACGACGTGGGCGGGATCCTGCAACTGATCGAACCGTTCGAGAAGGACGGCACGCTGGTCAAGCGGGACCGCACGGAGATCGAGCGGGACATCGCCAACTACACGATCATCGAGCACGACGGGGTGATCTTCGCCTGCGCCGCGCTGTACCCCTACCCCGAGGCCCGGACCGGCGAGATGGCGGCGCTGACCGTGTCGCCGCAAAGCCAGGGCCAGGGCGACGGCGAGAAGATCCTGCGCCGGGTGGAGCAGCGCGCGCGGGCCATGGGCCTCGAGAGCATCTTCGTGCTGACGACCCGCACCATGCACTGGTTCCTCAAGCGCGGCTTCGTCCAGGTCGACCCCGACTGGCTGCCGGAGGCGCGCAAGCGCAAGTACAACTGGGACCGCAGAAGCATGGTCTTCGTCAAGAAACTGTCCTGAAGAGCGTGACAGGCCGCCCCGCGCGGCCTATCGTTTGCCTCTTCAGCGGCAGGGGCCTCCGCGTCCTACAGCGACGGCGCAGCGCGCCGACAGCCACGCGAGCCCGGCTGCTCTACCTTCACCGAGGAGGCAGCAATGAACCAGGCGTCTTCCACTCCCGCCGTCCAGGACGTGCGCATCCCGGTCGGCCATACCTGGCTGCACGGCGACCTGGCCGTTCCGGCGCGGGCGCTCGGGCTGGTGCTGTTCGCGCACGGCAGCGGCAGCGGCCGCCACAGCGCACGCAACCGGCAGGTCGCCCGGCGCCTGCAGGAGGCGCGCATCGCCACGCTGCTGTTCGACCTGCTCACGCTGGAAGAGGAGCAGGTCGACCTGCGCACCCGCGAGCACCGCTTCGACATCGCGCTGCTGACGCGCCGCGTGGAGGCGGCGGCCGAATGGTGCCGCACCGAACCCCGGCT
>DASWUI010000640.1:0-7592 GCA_036401715.1 Ramlibacter sp.
ACACCACCGTCGCCAGCACCGCGGCCGCCGCCGCCCAGCGCAGGCGCTTCGCCAGGTCGGGCAGGGAAGCTTCCTTCCAGCGCGTCAGCGGGCCGATGCCCATCAGGAACACGGCGGGCGCCATCAGCGGCACGAACACGGCCTCGAAGTAGGGCGGGCCGACGGAGATCTTGCCCAGCTCCAGCGCGTCCAGCAGCAGCGGGTAGAGCGTGCCCAGCATCACGCTGGCGGCGGCCACGGAGAACAGCACGTTGTTGGCCAGCAGCATGGATTCGCGCGACACCGCGCCGAACTTGCCGCCCAGGCCGACCTTCGGTGCGCGCGCGGCGAACAGCATCAGCGAGCTGCCCACCACCAGCACCAGGAAGCCCAGGATGAACACGCCGCGCTTGGGGTCGGTGGCGAAGGCGTGCACCGAGGTCAGCACGCCGGAGCGGACCAGGAAGGTGCCCAGCAGGCTGAAGGAGAAGGCGAAGATCGCCAGCAGCACGGTCCACGAGCGGAAGGCGCCGCGCTTTTCGGTGACGGCCAGCGAGTGGATCAGGCCGGTGCCCACCAGCCAGGGCAGGAAGGACGCGTTCTCCACCGGGTCCCAGAACCACCAGCCGCCCCAGCCCAGCTCGTAGTACGCCCACCAGCTGCCGATGGCGATGCCCAGCGTGAGGAACATCCAGGCGATGGTGGTCCAGGGCCGCGACCAGCGCGCCCAGGTGGCGTCCAGCCGCCCGGACAGCAGGGCGGCGATCGCGAAGGCGAAAGCCACCGAGAAGCCGACGTAGCCCATGTAGAGCATCGGCGGGTGGATGACCATGCCCGGGTCCTGCAGCAGCGGGTTCAGGTCGCGGCCTTCGGCGGCGGCCGGCAGCAGGCGCGCGAAGGGATTGGACGTGAACAGCAGGAAGCTGAGGAAGCCCACGCCCAGCAGGCCCATGACGCCCAGCACGCGGGCGACGAAGGCCGAGGGCAGGCGCTGGCTGAAGACGGACACCGCCACGCCCCACAGGCACAGCATCAGCACCCACATCAGCATGGAGCCTTCGTGGCCGCCCCACACCGCCGCGATGCGGTAGGGCGTGGGCAGCTGCGAGTTGGAATGCTGCGCCACCACCAGCAGGCTGAAGTCGTTGTTGACGAAGGCCAGCGTCAGCAGCACGTACGCGATGGCCACGAACAGGAACTGCCCCTGGGCCGCGGGCTGCGCCACCGCCATCCAGGCGGCGCGCCCTTTCTGCGCTCCCACCAGGGGGAGGACGCCCTGCGCCAGCGCCAGCATCAGCGCGACGATCAGGCAGAAGTGGCCGATTTCACCAATCATTCTTGCTCCTTGGGTGCGCCTGCCTTCAGGCGCGCCAGCACCACGGCGGCTGCGGACATGCAGAACGCCAGCGTCATCGCGGCCATGGCCGCGACCCCGTAGGGAGAGCGGCCGACGCCGGCGGCGGCGCGCTCATGCAGGGTGTTCCACCAGTCCACCGTGAGGTAGACCATCGGGATGTTCAATGCACCGACCAGCACCAGCACCGCCGCGGCCAGCTCCGCGCGCCCCGGCTCCGCGGCCACCGAACGCAGCGCCAGGGCGCCGGCGAACAGCAGCAGCAGGACCAGCTCGCACACGAGCCGCGCGTCCCAGCCCCACCAGGTGCCCTGGCTGGCCAGGCCCGTCCACAACGCGAGCATGGAAGCTACCACGCCCACCGGTGCGATCGCCCGCAATGCCATGGCGGCGGCAGGGCGGCGGCTGGCCACCGTGACGGCGGCGCAAGCCGCCGCGGCGGCATACAGCAGCAACGACAGCCAGGCCGCCGGGACGTGGAGGAACAGGATGGCGTACTCGCCCGCGGACGCGCCGGCGCCCGCGGGCAGGATGCCGATGGCCAGTGCCGCCAGGCCCAGCAGCACGCCGGCGGACGCGAGCGCGCGCACCAGCTTCGGGGCTGGGCGCAGGGCAACGCCGGTGGGTCTGGAAAGCGGCATGGGCAAGGTCGGGGCTCCTGGGCCACCGCTGTCTGCACGGACCGTGCCAGCCCGTCACCCCCGGTAACGGCTTCCGGAGCCCCTGCCGCTTCCCGCGCGCGGGGAAGGCCAGGGGGCGGTTCCCGGAAACAGGAAGCAATCCCGCCATCGCGCGCGGGTGCGGATGACGGGGCCCCTTCCGCCGCCTATGGCCGGCGCGGCGCGGAAGCGGGCGCCGCCGCGTGACGGCCGAGCTTCTGCTCCCACTCCCACAGCGCCGAGCGCGCGCGGGCGGTGTGCGGGTCCTGCGCCGGCGCGAAGTGCAGGTAGGTGCGCATGGCGCCGAGCGCCATCTCGTAGTCCTTCAGGCCCTCGGAGGCGAGCGCCAGCCCGTAGTAGGCGTTGGCCTGGCGCGGGTTGAGCTCCACGGCCGCCTCGAAGAAGCCGCGCGCTGCCTGGTGCTGCTCGAGCCCGATCAGGGCGTAGCCCATGTTCACGTGCGCCTCCGGCATCCGCGGCGCGATCTCCAGCACCCGGTGCAGGGCGGTGATGGCGTGGTCGTACTGCTTCGCATGCAGCATCACCACCGCCTGCTCGAAGCGCTTCTTCAGCTCCTGCTGCTGCATCTGCTGCTGGTGCTCCAGGCGGCTGACGAAGCGTGGCTCGGCGTTCCACTTCACCAGGCCGGCGACCAGCAGCAGCGCGGCGATGAGGATGAGGGCGGCCAGCGTCGTTCGGTTCTTCATACGGCTCCCTGGTGCGGCGCGAGCGTGACGAAGGGCACGCCGAAGAAGGTGAGGAAGGCGATCACGAAGACGCCCAGGATCATCAGCGCGCCCGCGCGCGGCGTCACCCGCCAGGTGATGCGCGCATGCACGGCCGCGGCCAGCGCCAGCCAGGTGATGAAGGCCCAGGTCTCCAGCGGGTCCCAGGCCCAGTAGCGGCCCCAGGCATCCTGCGCCCACACCGCGCCGGCGATCAGCATGAGGCTTTCGAACACCAGCGCCGCGAGCATGAAGCGCCAGGCGAGGAAGTCCACCGTGGCATCCGCCGGCATGCGCCGGAACCAGCGGGCGCCGCGCGCGGTCCGGCGGGCGAGCAGCACGCCGGCCAGCCCGGTGGCCACCAGCGCGCAGCCCAGGAAGACCTTGCCCAGGAACACGTGGAACCACAGCACCGGCATCTCGTAGGTCGGCGGCAGGATGCTGTCGCGCGGCTCGACGACCAGCAGCCACAGCGCCATCACCGCCAGCAGCGACCAGACCACCGCGGCGGTATCGCGCAGCACCGCGATGCGCGTGCCGGCCAGCCGCCAGATCAGGCCCAGGCTCAGCAGGCTGCTGGCGAGGATCTCGAACATGTTGAGGAAGGGCCCGTGCCCCAGCCGCACCCAGCGCAGTGCCAGCCCGGCCACCAGCGCCGCCAGCGCGAGGTCCACCAGCAGCAGCGGCACGCGCTGGCCCCCGCCGCCCGCCAGCGCCAGCGTGCGCCAGGACACGGCGGCGGCGGACACCACCAGCCCGGCGGCCGCATACAGCACCCAGGTGTCGAGCGGATGGATCACGCGGGCACTCCATCCGCCGGCGCCGGGGCCAGCGCGCCCACGCGCCGCCACAGGTGCCAGGCCAGGCCCGCCACCCCGGCCAGCGCCACCAGCAGCATCGGAAGCAGCGTCGGGTCGTAGAAGATCTTGTAGCCCATCCAGCCGTTGAGTCGTTCGAAGCGCAGGTTCGCGCCGGGCAGTTGGACGGATTCGCCGGCCCGGAGTTCGTGCCGCTGTCCCTCGAAGGCGACCACCAGCACCGCCGGCGTGGTCTGCGGCGCGAGCGTCCAGGGGGCATCGTGCGGCACCTTGGCCTCCACCCGCAGCCAGAACCGCAGCTCGCGCCCGTCGGGGGCCTTCCAGCCCTGCTCCTGCTTCCACTCCATGGCCGGATACGAGGGCATGTGCAGCACGCCCAGGATGGGCTCCTGCCCCTGCGCCTGCCAGCTCAGGACGGGCGCGAAGCCCTTGTTGGAGGTGGTGTAGAAGCGGTAGCCGTCCAGCACCAGCGGCGTGTCGTCGCCGACCACCAGCGGCGCGCGCTCGCCGGGCAGCCAGACCTGGCTGCGGGTGTGGGTGCGCCACACGCGCGGCGCGTAGTCCACTTCCCAGCGGCCCTGCTGGAAGCCGAGGCGGCGCCAGGCTTCGCCGTGCCAGGGGCCCTGGGCGGTGACTTCGACCTGCGCCGGGTCCAGCACCGTGCCTTCGGTCACTTCCACCCGCGCGTCGAGGTGGACCAGCCGTCCCCAGCCGGCCAGCAGCATGAGCGCGAGCAGGCAGGCGTGGAACACGCCCAGCCCCCCGCGGCGCAGGGCGGGCCGCAGGGCGATCGCCGCCGCCAGGTTGAGGGCCAGCAGCGCCAGCGGCGCCACGATGGCGCCGGCCGGCACGCCGGGCAGCTTGTACGAGGCGATCGTCCCGGCGGCGAGCAGCGCGAAGCCGGCCATCATCAGCCGGTTCGAGGCGAGGGTGCGCAGCAGCGTCATCGGCGGCCTCAGGGCGCGTTCGCGCAGTTCTCGCTGGAGTCGCGCATCCAGTCGCGGCCGGACTGCCCGTTGCCGGGCGCGCCGGCGGAGCCGCAGTTGGTCTCGCTCCAGTTGCCGCTGGTGCCGAAGGTGCGCACCTTCAGCACCGCGTTGAGGTAGTAGGGCGCGTTGGAGTAGCTGGCGGTGGTCCGGTTGCGCACCTGCGTGCCCGGCGCGAGGCCCGCCTCCGGCCCGACGTCGTTCAGGTTCACCAGGAAGGCCTTGTTCTTCCAGCCGTGCGGCACGGCGATGTGGCACCAGGTGCAGCGGATGCGGCCGATCTTCTCCGTGTGGTAGGCGTGCAGGTTGCCGCGGTCCGAGCTGAAGAAGCCGGTCCCGCCGCTGCCGCCGGAGGTGGCGTAGGTGGACGGGTTGTGGCACTTGAAGCACAGGGTGTTGGCCTGGCCGCTGCCGCTGCTGGCGTCCCAGGTGCCCTTGAGGATGAAGTTGTTGGTCGAGCCGTGCGGGCCCCAGGGGCTGCCGTCCTCGCCGCCGGCCGGCACCACCGTGTCGGTCGCCGTGTTGGAGCCGTGGCAGTCGCTGCAGTACATGGTCTGCGTGCCCACGTTGGCCGTCAGGTTCCAGGGCGCGCGCCACGACGTTTCGCTGGTGCGGCGGATCGCGTGCGTGCGGCCCGTGCTGTCGATCACCGGGTGCCAGGAGCGGTGGTTGTTGGTGCGGAAGTTGACGGTGTAGGTCTGCCCCGGCGGCGTGCCCTGGAAGGCGCCGCTGTCGGTGGTGGTCACCTGGCCCTTGTGCGCGGCGGGTGCCTGGAACTCCATCGCCTGGTTGGTGAAGTTCAGCATGCCGTTGGTGCCGGAGGGCGTGCCGCCGCCGCTGTCGCCCAGCTTGGGCGGCGTGTCGTAGGCGTAGTTCGAGTGGCACTTCATGCACACCTGGTACTCGCGCGTCACCCAGGGGCTGCCCACGGCGGTGCTGGCGCCCACGCCGCCGTCGCCGCGCTTGACGTCGAAGCCGCTCGGCAGGGTGCCGAAGGCCGCGCCGCCGTACACCGGCTCCACGCCGTGCGAGCCCTTGAGCACGCCGGAGGCGAGGTTGGTGTGCCCGGCCGCGTGGTTGTGGGTGCCGGCCGCATCCGCGGTGGTCGGATTGGCGTTGAACAGCCGGTTCTTGATGACGCGGTGCGGGTTGTGGCAGTCGGTGCACTCCACGTGCCGGTTGGCCGGGTTGCCCTTGCCGAGCAGGACCGGCGCCTCCACGAAATCCTTGCCGCGCTGCACGCCGGTGCCGGTGCCGATGTCGTGCACCTCGCCGCCGGTCTGCTGCTCGTTGTTGCGGATCGGCATGCGGCGCGGCAGCGCGAAGTCGTCCTTGATGTTGGGCACCGAAGTCACGCTGGTCAGCGCGCTCTGCGCCAGCGAGGCGTGGCACTGGTAGCAGGTCTCCTCGATGGCGGGGTTGCCGCCGGCCTTGGGCGAGGCCACGCTGTCGGTGCCCTCGCGCAGCAGGCGCCGCGCGCCCTGCACCGTGTGCGTGTCGTGGCAGCTGAGGCAGGCGGCGCGCCACACCGGCAGGCCGGCCGGGAACTCGCGCTGGTTGGCCGCCGCGGTGGTGAACTGCTCGTTGGCCACCAGCGGGTTGGCGTGCGCCGACAGCGCCCAGGTCTGGCCCGCCTTGTCGTGGCAGGACAGGCAGAAGATGTCGCCCGTTTCCGAGAAGGTGCCGCCGGTGGGCGCGCTCTCCTGCAGGCGGTTCAGGCGCAGGAACTTGGCCGCGCCCTTGGTGGGATCGGTCTCCTTCAGGTGCGGGTCGTGGCAGGTGGTGCACTGCATCTTCCCGTCCTCCAGCGGCAGCTTCGGCTTGGGCTGGCCGCGCACGCGCGTGCCGACGATGGTGCCGTCCGGCACGCGCAGCTCGCCGTCGCGCGTGGCCACGGCCGCGTCGTAGGTGAAGGAGATCGGGTGGTCGTTGGTGAGGTCGGTGCCCAGGTTGCGCGTGAAGCCGGTGGTGGCACCCGCCCCCGGCGGCATGGTGCCGCCGGGGCCGGTGCCGCCCAGGGCGATCGCCTGGTCCGCCTTGCCGTTGAGCACGTTGACGTTGCCGATGGCCATGGTGCCGTCGTGGCAGGACAGGCACATGCGCGACAGCCCGCCGGGGCCCTTGGAGAGTTCGTCGATGCTGGCGTCGATCGAGCTGGAGCCGTAGGTGGCGTAGGTCGCCGAGGACAGCTTGCGGTTCCACAGCGGCGTGGGCGAGTCGGGGATGTTCTCGGCGGCGTGCGGCGTGTGGCAGAACACGCAGATCTGCGATTCGCTCGTGGCCTTCACCGAACCCGGCCCGCTGGCGGACAGGTTGTGCTTGGTGTTCTTGACGTCGGACACCTTGGCGGCGCCGGCCGGCTCCACGGGCAGCAGCGCCGCCAGCGCCAGCAGCAGGAAGGAGAGCAGGGAGAGGATCCGGGTCATCAATTGCCGCCCAGGAACTGGAAGACCGCCACGCGGGCGTTGAACATGTCGGCGACGAACACGCGGTTGCGGCCGTCGATCCACACGCCCGCCGGCAGGTAGAAGCGGCCGGCGTCGCCGTCGGTGCCGCCGAGCGACATCAGCAGCCGCCCCTCGCGGTCGTACACGAGCAGGGTGTCGTGCATGGACTCCACGACGTAGAGGTTGCCTTCGTCGTCGGCGGCGACGCCCTTGGGCCGCACCATGTTGCCGACGTACAGGCCGCGCTTGCCGAAGTTCAGCACCGGCTTGCCTGCGCCGTCGAAGCCCTGCACGCGCGCGTTCATCGAGTCGGACACGACCAGCATGCCCTCGCTGAGCGCCAGGTGCGTCGGGTAGTTCAGCTCGCCGCGCTCCTCGCCGCGAACGCCCCAGGTGGCCACCAGCTGGCCTGCGTCGTCGAACACCTTGATGTCGTGCGCGTGCGTGTCGGCCACGTAGATGCGGCCGCGCGCGGCGTCGCGCACGATGCCGGTGGGCCGCTGCAGCACGCCGGCGCCGAACTCGCCCAGCGGGTTGCCGTCGGGCGCGAGCCGGAACACGCGTGCGAGGTCCGCATCGGTCACCAGCACTTCGCCGTCGCGCCCGGCGGCCAGCCCGATGGGC
>DASWUI010000641.1:0-1528 GCA_036401715.1 Ramlibacter sp.
GGGCTATAGCGCATGCCCGCGGTGTGGGCGGGCAGCTCCACCGGGATCGCCTGCACGATGCGGCCTGCGTCCATGACGTGGACGCGGTCCGCGAGGTACACGGCCTCGGCGATGTCGTGCGTGACGAACAGCACGCTGGTGCGCCGGGCGCGGCACATCTGCAGCAGGTCGCGCTGCAGCTCCTCGCGCGTGATCGCATCCAGGGCGGCGAAGGGTTCGTCCAGCAGCAGCAGGGCGGGCTGGAGGATCAGCGCGCGTGCGAGGGCGACGCGGCTTTGCTGCCCGCCGGACAGCTGGCGCGGGTGCTTGCCGGCGTGCGCGGCGAGCCCCAGCTGCTCCAGCAGTTGCAGCGCCTGTTCGCGCTCGGACGCGGTCGGGCGGTGATGCAGCGAGACGGGCAGCAGCACGTTGTCGACCACGCGGTGCCACTCCAGCAGGTTGGGCGACTGGAACACGAAGCCGATGCCGGGGCCGATCGCCCCAGGGGCGCGGCCGCGGAACACCACCTTGCCGCCGTCGGGAGCCAGCAGTCCCGCCGCGAGCTTCAGCAGCGTGGTCTTGCCGCAGCCGCTGCGGCCGACCAGGCAGTGGAAGGCGCCCTGCTCCACTTCGAGGTCGACGCCGTCCACGGTCGCAGGCCAGCCCGGGAAGGCGAAGCGCACCTGCTGCAGGGACAACAGGCTCACGCGCGATCCTCCTGCGCGTAGGCGGCCAGGCGGTCGGCCGCGCGCTCGGCGGACTGCTCGACCTCCACCATGCGCACCAGGTCGGCCAGGTTGAAGCGGCCGTCGTGGTGCCAGCCGGCTTCGGGCGCGGTCATGGCGCCCAGGGCGCAGATGCGCGTCACGCCGGCGCGGCCCAGCGCCTCGGCCAGCCGGAACAGCTCCTGCGGCTCGGCGGCGATGCCGGCCGTCTGCAGGAAGCGCGCGTGCGGCGCCACCAGCGGCACCACGTCATCGAGTGCCGCGACGGTGCTCACCGAGATACTGCGTCCGCCGCCGGTGGGCCCGAGCGGCTGCGGCTGCTCGCTGAAAGCCACGCTCCAGGCGCTGTCCTCGGCGCCGAGCAGCTCGTGCCCTTCCTGCGAGAGCGAGCGCAGTTCGGCCGACTGGCGCCAGCCCGAGACCGCGGCGGACTCCTCCAGGGCCAGGGCCCGCCGGGGGAAGCGGTGCTGCAGGTTGGCGAGCTCCGCCGCCAGGTAGTGCGCGAAGTCGCGCGCCTGCACCTTGCCGCCGCGCTCCACGTAGAACTGGTGCGGCGAGTAACAGCCCTGCTGCTCGTAGCGCACGATGTCGTGCGCCGCCAGCCGCGCGATGGCGGGCGCGCGCTGCGTGTCGAGGGCCGCGCGCGAGACCAGGCCGAAGCCCAGCTTGTGCCCGTAGCCGAGAAAGCGCGTGGTGACCGGCACCTGCCGCTGCACCTGCGCGATGGCCTCGTTGCCGCCGTAGGCGAGCACCGTGTCCGCCTGCCCGAACACCGCGGCCGCGCTCGCCTCGTCGCCCCCCTTCCACCAGACCACCGCCCGGCA
>DASWUI010000642.1:0-2070 GCA_036401715.1 Ramlibacter sp.
CCCGCGGCGGCGCTTCCGAAAGCGCACAATGACCGCGACCGAGCCCCTATCCCGCCCCTATCCCGCCCCCCTCCCGCCCGAGGACACCCATGGCCAGCATCTACGACTTCGAAGCGCAGCAGATCGGCGGGCAGACCGTGCCCCTGTCGCAGTTCCGCGGCAAGCCCATGCTGATCGTCAACACCGCCAGCGCCTGCGGCTTCACGCCGCAGTTCGCCGGGCTGGAGGAACTGCACCGCCGCTACGGCGAGCGCGGCCTGGTGGTGCTGGGATTCCCGTGCAACCAGTTCGGCGCGCAGGATCCGGGCAGCAACGAGGAGATCGCCAGCTTCTGCCAGGTGAACTACGGCGTGAGCTTCCCGATGATGGCCAAGGTGGACGTCAACGGGCCGCAGGCGCACCCGCTGTACCGCTGGCTGGCGGCGGAAGCGCCCGGCCTGCTGGGGTCGAAGGGCATCAAGTGGAACTTCACGAAGTTCCTGGTCGGCAAGGACGGGCGCGTGATCAAGCGCTATGCGCCGCAGGATGCGCCGGAGAAGCTGGCGAAGGACATCGAGGCGGCGCTGGCGGGGTGATGCGGCGGGGTGTCGCGGTTCGCCTGCGGGCTCACCCCGCCACCAGCGCCCCGTCCAGCACCTCCACCCAATGCCGCACCGGCAGCGCCGTGCCGCTTTGCAGGTGCTGGATGCAGCCGATGTTCGCCGACAGGATGCCCTGCGGCTGCAGCGCCGCCAGGTGCCCCAGCTTGCGATCCCGCAGCGTGTGCGCGATCTCCGGGTGCAGCACCGAATAGGTTCCCGCCGAACCGCAGCACAGGTGCGCTTCATTGATCGAAACGCGCAGCTGGAAGCCCAGCGCCGCCATCCACTGCTCCACGCCCCCGCGCAGCTTCTGGCCATGCTGCAGCGTGCAGGGCGGGTGGTACGCGAACACGCCCGGCTGCGGCCGCACCTTGTCCTTCAGCACCGGCACCAGCTCGGGCAGCAGCTCGCTCAGGTCGCGCGTGAGCTCGCCGATGCGCCTGGCCTTGTCCGCATAGGCGGGGTCGTGCTGCAGGTGGTGGCCGTACTCGCGCACGGTCACGCCGCAGCCGGATGCGTTCATCACGATCGCCTCCACCTCGCCGCGCTCGACGTAAGGCCACCAGGCGTCGATGTTGCGCCGCATCTGCGCGCGGCCGCCGTCCTGGTCGTTCAGGTGGAATTTCACGGCGCCGCAGCAGCCGGCCTCCTGCGCCACCACCGCCTGGATGCCGGCCGCATCGAGCACGCGCGCCGTCGCCGTGTTGATGTTGGGCATCATCGCGGGCTGCACGCAGCCGGCCAGCATCAGCACCTTGCGCGCATGCGTGCGCGTGGGCCAGCGGCCGGCCTCCTGCTTCGCCGGCACCTTCTCGCGCAGGCGCTGCGGCAGCACGCCGCGCACCGCCTGGCCGACCTTCATGGCCGGCGCGAACAGGGGCGAGGTCAGGCCCTCCTTCAGTGCCCAGCGCAGGGCCCTGGCGGGCGCGCCGCGCTGCACCTTGCGCTCGACGATCCCGCGGCCGATGTCCACCAGCCGGCCGTAATCGACGCCGCTCGGGCAGGTGCTCTCGCAGTTGCGGCAGGTCAGGCAGCGGTCCAGGTGCAGCTGCGTCTTGCGGGTGGGCTGCTCGCCTTCCAGCACCTGCTTCATCAGGTAGATGCGCCCGCGCGGGCCATCGAGCTCGTCGCCGAGGATCTGGTAGGTGGGGCAGGTGGCGGTGCAGAAACCGCAGTGCACGCACTTGCGCAGGATGGCTTCCGCCTCCGCGCCTTCGGGCGTGCCCTGGAATTCGGGGGACAGGTGGGTCTGCATCAGAAATGCGCGTAGAGGCGCCCGCGGTTGAAGATGCCCGCCGGGTCGAACTGCTTCTTCAATCGTTCGTGGATGGTGGCCAGCGCCGGCGCCAGCGGCGCGAATCGGCCGGTTGCGTTGGGATCGGCCGGAGCAAAGAGCGTGGCGTGGCCTCCGGCGCGCAACGCTGCGTCGCGCAGGCGGCCGGCTTCACGAGGTTCGGCGCGCACCCAGCGCTGGCCGCCATGCCACTCG
>DASWUI010000643.1:0-3380 GCA_036401715.1 Ramlibacter sp.
TGCCGATGTCGAGCCCGACGACGAGATCCTTGTAGTCCTTGGCCATCCTCGTTGTTTCCTCAGTTCCCCTGCGTGCCCGTCGTGGTCACGCCCCTCAGCTTCACCGCGTAGCCGTCCGTGTGCCGCAGGTCCGCGGTCACCAGCGCCTCCGGACGCCGCCCGTACTTGGCCGTCACCTGCGTGAGGGTCTGGGCGAAGCGCTGGCTGCGCGCCAGCACTTCCTCCGGACTCCCCCGCCCCAGTTCGACCGTCGCCCCGCTGTCCAGGTGCAGTGACCAGCCGCCGCGGCGGGACAGCACCACCTGTTCGATCCCGAGGTCCAGCGTCTGCAGCAGGGGCTTCAGGCCGCGGTACATGGCCAGCACGTGCGCCGCCGTTCCATCCGGCCCCACCAGCCGCGGCATGCCTTCCTCTTCCACGTCCCCCGGGTTGGCCTCGAACACCTCGCCGAAGGTGTTGACCAGCCGCGACTCGGAGTCGGCGCCCCACAGGGCTTCGGGCTGGTGCTCCTGCAGTTCCACCCGCAGCCGGTTCGGGAACTGGCGCTTGACCACCGCCTGCCGCACCCAGGGCACGGCCTCGAAGGCTTCGCGCGCGGCCTGCAGGTCCACCGTGAAGAAGTTGCCGGACAGGCGCGGCGCCACGTTCGCCCGCAGCGTCGCCGCGCTGTTGTGCGCGACGTCGCCCTGCACCACGATGCCGCCGATGGCGAACAGCGGGTGCCGCAGCGCCCACCACCCCAGCGCCGCCACGAGCAGCAGGCCGCAGGCCGCGAACAGCACCGTGGCGGTGATGTTCATCAGCCTGACGTCCACCGGCGGCGACGGCACCTTGTTCTTCATGCCTTGGCGGCTCCCTGTTCCAGGTCCAGCGCGGCATCCGCCAGCAGCTTCAGGCACAGGTCCTCGTAGCTGATGCCGGCGGCGCGCGCGGACATCGGCACCAGCGAATGGCCGGTCATGCCGGGCGAGGTGTTGATCTCCAGCAGGTAGGGCTTGCGCGTGGCGCCGTCGATCATCACGTCGATGCGGCCCCAGCCGCGGCAGCCGAGCACGCGGTAGGCCTTCACCACCAGGTCCTGGATCGCCTGCTCCTCGCCCGCGGGCAGGCCGCAGGGCACCAGGTACTGGGTGTCGTCGGTGAAGTACTTGTGCTGGTAGTCGTAGTTGCCTTCCGGCGCGACGATGCGGATCACCGGCAGCGCGCGCGCGCCCTCGCCGGTGCCGAGCACCGGGCAGGTCACTTCGTCGCCGGCGATGAACTGCTCGCACAGCACGTCGGCGTCGAGCGCGGCGGCCGCGTCGACCGCGGCACGCATGTCCTTGGGGTCCAGCACCTTGGCCACGCCGATGGAGGAGCCCTCGCGCGCCGGCTTGACGATCAGCGGCAGGCCCAGGTCCGTGTGCAGGCGCCCGACGTCCTGGTCGCCGTAGGCGCCCCGGCGCAGCAGCGTGTAGCGCGGCGTCGGCACCCCTTCGGCCAGCCACACGCGCTTGGTCATCACCTTGTCGATCGAGATCGCCGAGGCCATCACGCCCGAGCCGGTGTACGGGATGCCGAGCAGCTCCAGCGCGCCCTGCACCGTGCCGTCCTCGCCGAAGCGGCCGTGCAGCGCGATGAAGCAGCGCTGGAAGCCCTCGCGCTTGAGGTCCACCAGGTCGCGCTGCGCCGGGTCGAAGGCATGCGCGTCCACGCCGCGCGACTGCAGCGCCTTCAGGACGCCGCCGCCGGACATCAGCGAGATGTCGCGTTCCGCGGACCGGCCGCCCATCAGGACGGCCACCTTGCCGAATTCCTTGGGGTTCATGCGGCGCCTCCCAGTTCCACCACCTTCGCGGGCACGGTGCCGATGGAGCCGGCGCCCATGCACATCACCACGTCGCCGTCGCGCACCGTGTCGAGGATGGCCTGCGGCATCGCCGCGATGTCGCCCACGAACTGCGGTTCGACCTTGCCGGACACGCGCACGGCGCGCGCCAGCGAGCGGCCGTCCGCCGCCACGATCGGTTCCTCGCCGGCCGAGTACACCTCCGCCAGCAGCACGGTGTCGGCGGTCCCGAGCACCTGCACGAAGTCCTCGAAGCAGTCGCGGGTGCGCGTGTAGCGGTGCGGCTGGAAGGCGAGCACGATGCGCTGGCCCGGGAAGGCACCGCGCGCGGCGGCCAGCGTCGCGCGCATCTCCACCGGGTGGTGGCCGTAGTCCTCGATCACCGTGAACCTGCCGCCGCCCTGCGCGGCCGGCACCGCCACTTCGCCGTAGCTCTGGAAGCGGCGGCCGACGCCGCGGAACTCGGACAAGGCCTTGAGCACGGCGCTGTCGGGGACGTTCAGTTCCACGCCGATCGCGATCGCCGACAGCGCGTTGAGCACGTTGTGCATGCCCACCAGGTTCAGCTTCACGTGCAGGTCCGGCAGCGTCACGCCGTTGCGGCGCTGCACCGTGAAGTGCATCTGCGGCCCCACGGCCCTGACGTCCACGGCGCGGACCTGCGCGTCCTCGCGCAAGCCGTAGGTGGTGACCGGGCACTGCACCTCGGGCAGGATGGAGCGCACCGCCTCGTCCTCGATGCACAGCACCGCGGTGCCGTAGAACGGCATGCGGTGCAGGAACTCGACGAAGGCCTTCTTCAGGTTGTTGAAGTCGTGCCCGTAGGTGTCCATGTGGTCGGCGTCGATGTTGGTCACCACCGCCATCACCGGCAACAGGTTCAGGAAGGAGGCATCCGACTCGTCGGCCTCCACCACGATGTAGTCGCCGGAGCCGAGCTTCGCGTTGGCGCCGGCGCTGTTGAGCTTGCCGCCGATCACGAAGGTGGGATCCAGGCCGCCCTCGGCCAGCACGCTCGCCACCAGGCTGGTGGTGGTCGTCTTGCCGTGCGTGCCGGCGATGGCGATGCCGGACTTCAGCCGCATCAGCTCCGCGAGCATCACCGCGCGCGGCACGATCGGGATCTTGCGCTTGCGCGCGGCGACGACCTCCGGGTTGTCCTGCTGCACCGCCGTGGACGTGACGACGGCATCCGCGCCGATCACGTTGGAGGCGGCGTGGCCCACGAAGGTCTGGATGCCCAGCTCGGACAGGCGCCGCAGCGTGGGGCTGTCGGCGATGTCCGATCCGGAGATCAGGTAGCCGAGGTTGCGCAGGACTTCGGCGATGCCGGACATGCCGGCCCCGCCGATCCCGACGAAATGAATGTGTTTGATGGCGTGTTTCATCGTGCGAGGGCCTCGCAGGCGGCGACCACCTGCTCGGTCGCCTGTGTCTTTTCGAGTTTCTTGGCCGCCACGGCGCGCCGCAGCAGTTCGGCGCGATCGAGCTGCCGCAGCAGCGCCGCCAGGGATTCGGGCGTGAGTTCGCGCTGCTGCACCAGCCAGCCGCC
>DASWUI010000644.1:0-4517 GCA_036401715.1 Ramlibacter sp.
CATCAGCCGCTGCAGGTGGATTTCCGGCTCTTCGTCCTTGCGCCGCTTCTCCGTCTCGTCCGCATCGTGCGCGCGGACCAGCCATGCCATGTCGTTGACGATCTCCAGGCCGAAGTCGCCGGGCCGCCGGGGCAGGTCGCCGCCGAAGCTGACCCAGTCGCGCTGCTCGTACTTGCCGCCCTTGAGCCGCACCGGCTCCGGCAGCATCTTCATGACCAGCGCGTCGTCGCGGTTGAGGACCATGCGCGCGCTCTTGCCGAAGATGCGCGACTTCGCCTCGGCATAGGCTTCCATGGTGCCGTGCCAGTCCA
This sequence comes from Ramlibacter sp., assembly GCA_036401715.1. GTDB lineage: Bacteria > Pseudomonadota > Gammaproteobacteria > Burkholderiales > Burkholderiaceae_C > Ramlibacter. Next base: position 312 of record DASWUI010000644.1, read on the forward strand.
GGTGGTCCTGCGTGACGTTCAGCACGGTGGCCGCGGTCGGCTCGAAATCGGTGATGCCATCGAGCTGGAAGCTCGAAAGCTCCAGCACCCAGACCTGGGGCAGCGCGCCGGCATCGCGCTTGCCCATCAGCGTGTCGAGCAGCGTCGGGCCGATGTTGCCGGCCACGGCGACCGTCTTGCCGCTGCGCTCGACCAGCTGCCCGGTGAGCGCGGTGACGGTCGTCTTGCCATTGGTGCCGGTGACCGCCAGCACGGCCGGGTGGTAGCCGTTCTCCTGGCGCAGCGACGCCAGCGCATCGGCGAACAGGCCCAGCTCGCCGCGCACCGGCACGCCGGCGGCACGGGCGGCCTGTTCCACCGGCGCGACCTGCTGCGGCGTCAGCCCCGGGCTGCGCAGCACGAGCTTCTGCCCTTCGGCGAGCTGCGGCGTGAACTCGCCGTGGACGAAGCGCGCCTGCGGCACCTGCTCGCGCAGCAGCCCCAGCTGCGGCGGCGCCTCGCGCGTGTCGGCCACGGTCACCTGCGCGCCCTGGCTCGCGCACCAGCGTGCCATCGCCAGCCCGGATGCACCGCAGCCGAGGACGAGGACGGGTTGGTCGCGCAGCTGTTCCATCAGCGCAGCTTCAGGGTGGACAGGCCGATCAGGCACAGCAGCATCGTGATGATCCAGAAGCGGACCACGACCTGCGTTTCCTTCCAGCCGGATTTCTCGAAATGGTGGTGCAGCGGCGCCATCAGCAGGATGCGCCGGCCCTGGCCGTACTTGCGCTTGGTGTACTTGAAGTAGATCACCTGCACCATCACCGAGACGGCTTCGACCACGAAGATGCCGCCCATGATCGCGAGCACGATCTCCTGGCGCACGATCACGGCGATGGTGCCGAGCGCGCCGCCGAGCGCCAGCGCGCCGACGTCGCCCATGAAGACCTGGGCCGGGTGGGCGTTGAACCAGAGGAAGGCGAGGCCCGCGCCAGCCACCGCGGCGCAGAAGATCAGCAGCTCGCCGGAGCCCGGGATGTAGGGCAGCAGCAGGTACTTCGAGTAGTTCACGTTGCCGGTGACGTACGCGAACACGCCCAGCGCGGAGCCGACCATCACCACCGGCATGATCGCCAGCCCGTCGAGGCCGTCGGTGAGGTTCACCGCGTTGCTCGATCCCACGATCACGAAGTAGGTCATGATCACGAAGCCGAACACGCCCAGCGGATAGCTGATCTCCTTGACGAAGGGCACCAGCAGGTTCGCCTTGGGCGGCAGGTTCATGTCGAAGCCGGAGCGCACCCAGTCGATGAACAGGCCCAGCACCCGCACGTTGGTGGTCTCCGACACGCTGAAGGCCAGGTACAGGGCGGCGATCAGCCCGATCAGCGACTGCCAGAAGTACTTCTCGCGCGAGCGCATGCCTTCCGGGTCCTTGTTGACGACCTTGCGCCAGTCGTCCACCCAGCCGATCGCGCCGAAGCCCAGCGTCACCAGCATCACGATCCAGACGAAGCGGTTGGTCCAGTCGAACCACAGGATGGTGGAGACCGTGATCGAGATCAGGATCAGCACCCCGCCCATGGTCGGCGTGCCGCTCTTGACCAGGTGCGTCTGCATCGCGTAGTCGCGCACCGGCTGGCCGATCTTCAGCGCGGTCAGGCGGCGGATCACCCACGGGCCGGCGATGATGCCGATCAGCAGCGCGGTCATGGCCGCCATCACCGCGCGGAAGGTGATGTACTGGAACACGCGCATGAAGCCGAACTCGTGTCCGTGGCTCTGCAGCCAGGCGGCGAGGCTGACGATCATCGGGCTCCTCCTTGTTCTTTCGCGTGGGCCGTGATCGCTTCCACCACCCGTTCCATCTTCATGAAGCGCGAGCCCTTCACCAGCACGCTTTCCGTCCCGGCGAGCGCCTGCAGCACGGCCGCGCCGAGTTCCCCGATGTCGCCGAAGTGGCGGCCCTTCATCGCCGCCGCCTGCTCGCCGAGGGTGAACAGCTGTTCGATGCCGCGCTCGCGCGCGTAGCCGCCGACCTCCGCGTGGAAGGCCGGCCCCTGGTCGCCCACCTCGCCCATGTCGCCCAGCACCAGCAGGCGCGGGCCGGGCAGTTCGGCCAGCACGTCGATCGCGGCCCGCACCGAGTCCGGGTTGGCGTTGTAGGTGTCGTCCACCAGCGTCAGCGTGCGTCCGCCGAACCGCACCGCCAGCGCGCGCGATCGGCCCTTCACCGGCTCGAAGCCCTCCAGGCCGCGGACGATCTCCTTCAGCGGCACGCCGGCGGCCAGCGCACACGCGCAGGCCGCCAGCGCATTGCGCACGTTGTGGCGGCCGGCGATATGGAGTCGGAAGTTCATCGGGCCGGCGGGCGTTTCCGCCCGGACCTGCCAATGCCCCTGTTGCCATTCAGACCCGGCCAGAAAGAGGTCGGCGCCGCTGTCGCGCGCGTCGCCGAAAGTCATGCAGGGCCGCGCATCGGCCAGCCCCGTCCACAGCATCGTGAATTCGTCGCCGGCGGGAAACACCGCCACGCCCTTGCGCGGCAGGGCCGCGAACACGCTGCCGTTCTCCCGCGCCACCGCTTCCACCGTGGCCATGAACTCCTGGTGCTCGCGCTGCGCGTTGTTGACCAGGGCCACCGTCGGCTCGGCGATCCCCGCGAGGTAGCCGATCTCGCCGGGATGGTTCATCCCCAGCTCGATCACGCCGATGCGGTGGGCGCCGGTCAGGCGCAGCAGCGTGAGCGGCAGGCCGATGTCGTTGTTCAGGTTGCCCTGCGTCGCCAGGTGGTGGCTGGGCTGCCAGGCCTTCAGGATGGACGCGATCATCTGCGTCACCGTGGTCTTGCCGTTGCTGCCGGTCACCGCGATCAGCGGCAGCTTGTAGCGACGGCGCCAGGCCTGCGCCAGCACGCCGAGCGCGAGCTTGCTGTCGTCCACCTCGATGCCGGGCATGCCCGCCGGGAGCCGTCCGGGTTGCGCGATTGCCGCGACTGCGCCCTTGTCGCGCGCGTCGGCGATGAAGTCGTTGGCGTCGAAGCGCTCGCCCTGGAGGGCGACGAACAGGTCGCCGGCTTCCAGGGTGCGGGTGTCGGTGTGCACGCGCCTGACCTGCACGCTGCCGTCGCCGACGAGCCGGCCGCCGATCCAGTCGGCAGCCTGCTGGAGATTGAACATGTGGATCACTTTCTTGCCCTCAGCGCAGCCGCTGCATGCGCCTGGTCGGAGAACGGGTGCTTCACGCCCGCGATCTCCTGGTAGTCCTCGTGCCCCTTGCCGGCCAGCAGGATCACGTCCTGCGGCGCGGCCTCGGCGATGGTCTCGGCGATGGCCCGGGCGCGGTCGGCCTGCACTTCCACGCTGTCGCGGTGCGACAGCCCGAGCAGGACCTGGCTGATGATGGCTTCCGGCTTTTCGCTGCGCGGGTTGTCGCTGGTGACCACCACGCAGTCGGCATTCTTCTCGGCCACGGCGGCCATCAGCGGGCGCTTGGTCGGATCGCGGTCGCCGCCGCAGCCGAACACGCACCACAGCTTGCCGCCGCGCTGCCGCGCGAGCGGCCGCAGCGCCTCCAGCCCCTTCTCCAGTGCATCCGGGGTGTGGGCGTAGTCGACCGCCACGATCGGCTTGCCGGGCTCGTTCAGGCGCTCCATGCGGCCCGGCACGGGCAGCAGGTCGGCGCAGGCCGCCACCGCGTCCGCCAGCGGCACGTGCAGCGCGCGCATCATGCCGATCACGCCCAGCAGGTTCGAGATGTTGTACTGGCCGATCAGGGAGGTGCGCAGCTCGTGCCGCTCGCCTTCTTCCGCGACCACGAATCGCAGGCCCTCGTCGGTGTAGCCGATGTCCAGCGCGCGCAGGCGCGCCTCGCGCCCGCAGGAATAGGTCCACAGGTCCAGCACCGCCGGCTGCAGCAGCGACTCCAGGTAGGCGCCCTTCTCGTCGTCCACGTTCACCACCGCGGCCTGCAGGCCGGGCCAGCGGAACAGTTCTTCCTTGGCCGCCCAGTAGGCGTCCATGCTGCCGTGGTAGTCCAGGTGGTCCTGCGTGAAGTTGGTGAAGGCGGCCACGCGGATGCGGGTGCCGTCCATGCGGCGCTCCTCGATGCCGATCGAGGAAGCCTCGATCGCGCAGGCCTTCGCGCCCTCCTGCACGAAGCGGCGGAAGTGCCGCTGCATCAGCACCGGGTCGGGCGTCGTCAGGCCGGTGTGCTCGACGTGCGGCG
>DASWUI010000645.1:0-3556 GCA_036401715.1 Ramlibacter sp.
CATCGTGGTGCGCGGCCTGGACCTGTGCCAGGACGCCATCGGTCACCTCAACTTCGCCGACTACTTCTTCCTGCTGCTGACGGGCAGAAAACCTGATGCCGCGGCCAGCGCCGTGCTCAACGCCACGCTGGTGGCCATCGCCGACCACGGGCTGGTGCCCAGCGTGCAGGCCGCGCGCATGACGTACGCGGCCGCACCCGAGGCCTTGCAAGGCGCGGTGGCCGCGGGCATCCTCGGCTGCGGCTCGGTGATCCTGGGCGCATCGGAAACCGCCGGGCGCATGTTCGTCGAGATCGACCAGGAAGCGAAGAAGCGCGGCGGCGACCTGCGCGAAGCGGCGCGCGCGGTGATCGCCGGACGGCGCGAACGCAAGCAGGCCATCCCCGGCTACGGCCACCCCGAGCACAAGGAGCGCGACCGCCGCGTCGACGCGCTGTTCGAGGTGTCGCGCAAGGCGGGCGGCGGCCAGCACTTCGTCGAGATCGCGCAGCTGGCGGAGGAACTGATCCCCGGCATCGTCGGCAAGGACCTGCGCCTGAACGTCTCCGCCGCCATCCCGGCGGTGCTGCTGGGCGTCGGCTTCCCGGTCGGCGCGCTCAAGGGCGTTCCCATCCTCGCGCGCACCGCCAGCCTCATCGCCCACCTCAACGAGGAGATGAGCGACCCGATCGGCTTCGCGCTGTCCTACCAGGCCATGCGCGAGTACGAGTACACGGGCCCGCTGCCGGAGGCGAAGAAGTGATCAAGGTCCTCGACGGCGTGCGGGTGCTGGAGCACGGCACCTTCATCACCGGCCCGGCGGCCTCCATGCTGCTGGCCGACCTGGGTGCCGACGTGGTGAAGGTCGAACTGCCGGGCACGGGCGACCCGTTCCGCGCGTTCAAGGGCGGGCTCTATTCGCCGCACTACCAGACGGTCAACCGCAACAAGCGCAGCATCACCCTGAACACCAAGCAGCCGGCCGACCTGGAGAAGTTCGACGCGCTGGTGAAGGACGCCGACGTCTACATCCAGAACTTCCGCCCCGGCTTCGCCGAGCAGATCGGCGCCGGCTTCGAGCGCCTGCGCGGCATCAACGAGCGGCTGATCTACTGCGCCATCAGCGGCTTCGGCGCCACCGGGCCGGCGGCGCACCGCCCCACCTACGACAGCGTGGCGCAGGCCGCCAGCGGCTACCTGCGCCTGCTGGTCAACCCCGCCAACCCGCGCGTGGTGGGGCCGGCGATCGCCGACCTGGTCACCGGCTTCTACGCCGCCTACGGCATCCTCGGAGCACTCTACGACCGCGAGAAGCGCGGCACCGCGCGCAAGGTGGAGCTGTCGATGTTCGAGGCGATGACGCACTTCAACCTCGACGCCTTCCAGCACCTGTTCTCGGTCAACGAGGTGATGGGGCCCTTCAGCCGCCCGAGCGTCTCGCAGTCCTACGTTCTGGAGTGCAGGGACGGCAAGTGGATCGCGCTGCACATGTCCTCGCCGGAGAAGTTCTGGCAGGGGCTGGCGACCGCGATGGAGCGGCCGGACATCTTCCAGGACGAGCGCTTCGCCAGCCGGCAGGGCCGCATCGACCACCAGGAAGCGCTGATCCAGGTGATGCGCCCGGTGTTCCTGCAGCACGAGCGCGCGGAATGGTGCCGCCGGCTGGAAGGCCAGGACGTGCCGTATTCCCCCATGTACACGACCGCGGAAGTGCCGGACGATCCCCAGGCCAGGCACCTGCAGCTGTTCGTGGAGACCGAGCACCCGGTGGTGGGCACCTTCCGCACCGTGCGCTCGCCGGTTTCGTATGACGGGCAGCGCCCGCTGGAAGTGAGCGCCCCGCCCGTGCTGGGCGAGCACAACGAGGAACTGTCCCACGGCTGGAAGCCGCGCGGGGCGTCGCACAAGGAGACCCGGAAGTGAGCCAACGCCGTACCGTCCTCGCCGCCTGCGCCGCACTGGCGCTGGCCCTGCCGCTCGCGGCCGCCGCGCAGGACTATCCCAACCGCCCCGTGAAGCTGGTCGTGCCCTTCGGGCCCGGCACCACCACCGACATCATCGCCCGCGTCTACGCCGAGGCGATGGCCAGGCCGCTGGGCCAGAGCGTCATCGTGGAGAACAAGTCCGGTGCCGGCGGCAACATCGGCTCGGACCTGGTCGCCAAGGCCCCGGCCGACGGCTACACGATCGTGATGGGCACCGTCGGCACGCACGCGATCAACCCGGGGCTGTACCGCCGGATGCCCTACGACGCGCAGAAGGACTTCGCGCCGATCGGTTTTGCCGGCTACACGCCCACCCTGCTGGTGGTGGCGGCCAACTCGCCCCTCAAGGACCTGAAGGACCTGAAGGCCGCGGGCGAGAAAGGCAAGGGCATCAGTTTCGCCTCGGCAGGCAACGGCACCTCGGGGCACCTCGCCGGCGAGCTGCTCAAGGCGCGGCTGGGCGGCCAGATGGTGCACGTGCCCTACAAGGAAGGCGGGCTGGCGCTGTCGGACGTGATGGCGGGCCAGACCCAGTTCATGTTCTACCACCCGGCCGCCGTGCTGCCGCACATCAAGTCCGGCAAGCTGCGCGCGCTGGGCGTCTCCAGCGCCAAGCGCACGGCCGCGGCGCCGGACGTCGCCACCATCACCGAGCAGGGCTTCGGCGAGTTCGACCTGGTCGCCTGGTTCATGCTCTATGCGCCGGCCGCCACGCCCGCGCCGGTGCTGGCGAAGCTGCGCGACGCGGTCGCGCAGGCCGTGATGAATCCCGAGGTGAAGGCCAGGCTCGCGGCGCAGGGGCTGGAAGTGCCCCTGCTCAAGCCCGAGGAGCTCGCCGCCTTCGGCCGCACCGAGATCGCCAAATGGTCCGAGCTGGTCAGGCGCTCGGGCGCGCAGGTCGATTGAGTTTCTTCGCCAGCCCACTACACCAGGAGACAAGCATGACCCTCTCTCGCCGCAGCATCCTCTCCGCCGCCGGCGCGGCGCTCGCCTTGCCCGCGCTGGCGCAGACGGGCGGGCAGCCGATCCGCATCGGCAGCACGCTGGCACTGACCGGCCCGCTCTCGGCCACCGCGCTCACCCACAAGCTGGTGGGCGAGATCTACGTGGAGCAGCTGAACAAGCGCGGCGGCCTGCTGGGCCGCCAGGTGCAGTGGATCGTGAAGGACGACCAGTCCAAGCCGGACCTGGCGCGCACCCTCTACGAGCAGCTGGTGACCAGCGACAAGGTGGACCTGCTGATGGGCCCCTACGCCACCGGCGCCATCCTTTCGGCGATGGGCGTCGCCCAGCGCTACAACAAGGTGCTGGTGCACCACACCTTCGGCATCCCCTCGATGGCGAAGTACGACATGCAGTTCCCCGCCTGGTCGCTGGGCCCGGATCCGCAGAACACGGTGTCGAACTCCCTGTTCGACATGCTGGCCGCCTCGCGCAAGCCGCCCAAGACCATCGCCATCGTCACCAGCAAGTTCCCGTCGATCCACTTCATGTCGCTGGGCGGCCGCGAAGTGGCGAAGAAGCGCGGCCTGAAGGAAGTGCTGTTCCTCGAATGGGATTTCGGCAACCGCGATTTCGGCCCGATCGCCGCG